>CAISJA010000371.1 GCA_903885525.1 uncultured Opitutaceae bacterium | reverse complement strand
TACACCAGGTTGAGGATGTCCTTCTGGAAGCAGGAGCCGCCGAAGCCGACGGAGGCCTTGAGGAATTTCGGGCCGATGCGGCTGTCCTGGCCGATGGCGTTGGCCACCTCGTCAACGTCCGCGCCGGTGGCCTCGCAGAGGGCGGAGATGGAGTTGATTGAGGAGATGCGCTGGGCCAGGTAGGCGTTGGCCACTAGCTTGGAAATTTCGGAGGACCAGAGATTGGTGGTGAGGATGCGCTCGCGCGGCACCCAGCGGGCATAGACTGAGACCAGCGCCTGGACGGCCTGCTCGCCGCCGGGAGTGCGCTCGCCGCCGATCAGGACCCGGTCGGGCTTGAGCAGATCGGCGACGGCCGTGCCCTCGGCGAGAAACTCGGGGTTGGACAGGACCTGGAAGCGATGGCCGTTGGCGTTGGAGGCCACGATGGCCTTGATGGCATCGGCGGTGCGGACCGGGATGGTCGACTTCTCCACGATGATTTTGTCGCCGTTGGCGTGTTCGGCGATGGTGCGCGCCACGGACTCGATGTAGCGCAGGTCGGCGGCGCGGCCGGCCCCCACGCCATAATTTTTGGTGGGGGTGTTGACCGCCACAAAGATGATGTCGGCCGCCTTGATGCCGCCGGCGACGTCGGTGGAGAAAAAGAGATTGCGGCCGCGCGCCTGGTTCACGACGTCACCGAGGCCCGGCTCGTAGATGGGCAGGGCCCCGCTGTTCCAGGCGGCAATGCGGGCGGCGTTCATATCGACCACCTGCACCCGGATGTCGGGGCATTTTAGGGCGATCATGGCCATGGTCGGCCCGCCCACGTAACCGGCACCAATGCAACAAATGTTCATAAGGATGGCCGAGGCTGGCCAGATGGCTCCGGAAATCCAAGGCGGATTTTCCCGGCGGCAAAAAAACGCGGGCCGGGCGGTCTCGCCCGGCCGGTCCGCGCGCGGGAAGCGGCCAACCCTGCTTACGCCGGACTCGGCGTCGGCAGGGCGGCGGAGGACTGGTCTCCCGACACCGCCGGGGGCGCGGGTTTGGCTGGGTCGGGTGCGGCCAGCTTCGGGGGCCGGGCGGAGGCCAGGGGGGAACGGATCTCGCCAAACTGCAGGATCTCGCCCACATGCCGGCCCTCGATGGTTTCATACTCCAGCAGCGCCCCGGCAATCTTGTCCAAGGCCGAGCGGTGCTCGTTGATGATTTGCTCGGCACGCTGGTATTCGGTGGTGAGAATGAGCGAGACTTCTTCGTCGATCCGGCGGGCGGTGTCCTCGCTGACGTGCTGGGAGCGGGTGATGTCCCGACCGAGAAATACCGTGTCTTGATTCTCACCCAGGGCGACCGGGCCGAGCGCGCTCATGCCGTAATCGCAGACCATGGCACGGGCGATCCGGGTGGCCTGCTTGATGTCACCGTAGGCGCCGTTGCTGATGTCGCCGGTGACGAGTTTTTCGGCAATGCGCCCGCCCATGGCCATGGCGACCTGGTTGAGCAATTTTTTCTTCGGCTGAGTCAGAATGTCCTTGGTCGGCAGATAGGTGGTGCTGCCAAGGGATTGTCCGCGCGGGATGATCGTGACCTTGTGGACGGGCACGGTGCCGTCGTCGAGAATGGCCTGCACAATGGCGTGTCCGGCCTCATGCCAGGCCACGAGCCGCTTCTCGGCATCGTCCATGACCCGGCGGCGCTCGCGGCCCCAGAGGACCTTGTCGCGGGCCTCGTCGACGTCGCTCATGTCGACCTTCTTCTTGTTGCGGCGGGCGGCGAGGAGGGCGGACTCGTTGAGGAGGTTGGCCAGTTCGGCGCCGGAGAGACCGGGGGTGCCGCGCGCGATGACGGCGAGATCGACATCGTCGCCGACGGTGATCTTGCGGGCGTGGACGCGGAGGATCTGCTCACGGCCGATGATGTCGGGCAGGTCAATCGTCACCTGGCGGTCGAAGCGGCCCGGGCGCAGCAGGGCGCTGTCGAGCACATCGGGGCGGTTGGTGGCCGCGATGATGATGACTCCTTCCTGGGTGTCGAAGCCGTCCATCTCGACGAGGAGGGAATTGAGGGTCTGTTCGCGCTCGTCGTTGCCGCCGCCGAGACCGGCGCCGCGCTGCCGGCCGACCGCGTCGATTTCATCGATGAAAATGAGGCAGGGGGCGCTTTTGCGGCCCTGCTCAAACATGTCGCGCACGCGGCTGGCGCCGACCCCGACAAACATCTCGACAAAATCGGAGCCGCTGATGGAATAGAAGGGTACCTCGGCCTCGCCGGCCACGGCTTTGGCCAGAAGGGTTTTGCCGGTGCCTGGGGCGCCGGCAAGCAAAACACCCTTGGGGATGCGACCGCCCAACCGGGTAAATTTCTTGGGATCTTTGAGGAAATCGATGATCTCGGAAAGCTCTTCCTTGGCCTCTTCAATGCCTGCGACATCGGCAAAGGTGACTTTAGTCTGATCCTTGTCCAAGAGACGGGCG
>CAISJA010000370.1 GCA_903885525.1 uncultured Opitutaceae bacterium | reverse complement strand
GCACGCGTGATTCTTCCCGAGCAAAACCAGCTTTCGCACTAAAATCATCAATTACGCCGGCGCCCGCCGACACCTTGCTCGCATTCCTATGCAAGCAGTTGCATCGTCATATCCACTCCCTGTGGGACGGGACTGATTTTGTCTCGCGTTTCTTCGCTCCGCGCGCGGGCGTGCCCGAGGATCCGGTGACCGGCTCGGCGCACTGCACCCTCGTGCCGTTCTGGGCGGAGCGCCTGGGCAAAACCACCCTGCACGCGCGGCAGATTTCCACCCGCGGCGGCGAACTGTTTTGCACCCTGGACGGCAACCGCGTGCGCCTGGCCGGCCAGTGCACCCTCTACCTGCGCGGCGAGCTTGTCGTCTGAAACCGGCCCCGTTCCCCGGCGCGCGCCGCGCGCTCAGCGCCGCTGGCGCGCCGCCGGCTTCCACTCCGCCGTCACCCGTGAGCTGAAGCCGCCGCGCGCCTTCCAGTGGGAGATGATGGAGAGGCTCCGCGGCTGCAGCGCCGCGCCAAGATCGTCGCAGATCTTGTTGGTCACCGCCTCGAAAAAAATCCCCTCGTTGCGATAGTGGTGAAAATACAGCTTCAGCGACTTCAGTTCGACGCACTTTTTCGCCGCCACATAGCGCACGGTGATGTCGGCAAAATCGGGGTGACCCGTCATGGGACAGAGCGAGGTGAACTCATGGTGGGTATGCTCGATGAGAAAGTCGCGCTGCGGAGCGGGATTGGGGAAGGTCACGAGGATTTTCGGATCAGCCATGGCGGAAGCAGAAAGCCTAACGTCCCAGGCTTAAAGCCAAAAGCAGCCGGGCCCAGCGGCTGCCGCCGGGCGGAGCTATTTGCTGCGCGCACTCCGGGTGACCCTGCTGCGGGGAAGGGCTCACCGTATTCCCTGGTGCCACGATCCGGCCGCCCGGTGCTTGTCCGGATGCCGGGGCCGTTCGTCAGGCAAATTGCCCGCTGGTCGTGTCCGGCGTGCCAGGCGGAACCAATTCCTGTCCAGTCCGTCCCTGACAGCGCCTCATCCTTCTCCTTTCACTATGCCTTCACCCTTCCGCTGCTTTTCCCGATCCGGTTGCCGGACCTCATGGTTGCTGCTCTTTTTCCCGCTCCTGCTCCCCGCGGCACCGGCCGCGGAGCCCGCTCCCGAGCCGGATCCCCTGCTGGCGGACGCCGTCGCCAAACTGGTGGACGAGGATGACTGCTGGGCCTTCACGACGGCCACGATCACCTTCGACCCGGCCGGCAAGCCGGCCGATGAAACCATCGAACGCTACGATCCCTCCAAGCTCGGGCCCGCCAAGTTCGTGCTGTTGAAGAAAAACGGCCGGGTCGCCCCCGAGAAGGAAGTGACCGCCCACGCGAAGCAGAAGCAGGAGGAGCGGGAGGCCCACACCCAGGCACTGGCCAAGGTCAAAAACTGGTCCCTGGCGCACGCCAAAGTCGTGGCCGAAACCGAGGAGGCGATCGAATTCGACCTGCCGTGCCCGCAAGCCAAAATCGACGGCCTGCCCTACGATAAACTGCGCCTGGTGATCCGGGTGCAGAAAGCCAGCCGGACCGTGGAGGGCATGACCCTGACGGCCCGGGAGGAATTCCGAGTCATGGGAATCGCCAAGGTGAAGGCCATGGAAACAGTTGTCCGCTATGCCGCGCCGGCTCCTAGCTACCCACCGGCTGCCGTCAGCCTGCAAAGCAAAATGACCCTCTCCGTGCTGGGCAAGGCCGCCGTCATGGGATCGAGCGCGACCAGTTCCGACTACCAGCGCGTGCAGCCCAGCGGGCCCCGGCCCAGCGGCACCGCCGCCATCCTGAATGCGCTGTTCTAACCTCGCGCGCTGCCGAAAAGCTCTTCTCCGCCACCACCTACTCACCGACCATGAAATCCCTACTCAAACTCCTGCTCGCGGCAGCCATTTTGGCCGCCGCCATTCCCACCCGCACCATCGCCGACGAAACCGCCGCCAACGCCGCCACCACCAGCACAGCGGCCGCTGCCGCCACGCCTGCCAACACCACGAACAGCTCCAAGATCACCATTTTGGGTGCCGTGAATAGGCCCGGGAACTATTCCTTGGATCATCCCAATCTGCTGGTCGCCCTGGCCGAAGCGGGCGGTTGGGACCGAATTGCCAATATCAAACAAATCCGTATTTACCATCTCAGAGCGGACGGAAATTATAGTCCGCCCATATTGGCAAATTTGACGGGCCCGATCGACCAATCTCCTTTCGACAAGTACATTTTGCAACCGGGAGACGTGGTGGTGGTAGCCGAGAGATTGCTTTGAGTTTGCCTGCGCATTCTGGCTTAGCCTTCTAGCTCTCCGTGCCCTATCCCGGTGCAGGGGTCCCGGTGCGGCCGGGCAACCGAGCGACACCCTGCGCGGGCCCGTTTTAACGTCGCTGGAAAAGTGGCGGGCCTTCCCAATCTGCTTTCCGAGTTTCATCTTTGTCCAACCTCTCCCACCCTTTCCCGAACGTACCCGGTCCCACTCGTCCTGTCCGCTGGATCGGTTCCCGGGCATATTGGCTCTGTCAGGGCGCAGGCTGGATGCTGCTGACTATCGGGGTGCTGCTCTATCGCCTGGCCGCTTTTGAGGAGCCTCCCAGGTCCCTGGCCGCTGGCGCTTGGATTGCCTTGATTACGGGCTGCTCCGGGTTGCCAGCCACGGTGCTGCTGCGGCTGGCAGCCGGGATTCACCAACAGCAGCCGTTCCGGAGGTCCGTTCCTTTGCTGCTGCTCTGGTGCGCGGTGGGCGGCGCCCTGGCCGCCGCTTGCTGGTACTGGCTGTATTATTTCAGCCTGGAAAGCGCCCCCTATCTTCCCGTCCAGTATCGCGGTCCCGTTTATCTCGCACTCTGGGCCACCGCTTCCGTCCTCTGCGCCGTCTGGGTCTGGGTATATGCAGATATTACCTTCTACCGGAAGGCCAGAAGGCAGGCGCAGGCGCACGAAGTGCTGTTGCAGACGGTGCGGGACGCCGAGCTGCTCGCCCTGCGGGCCCAGCTCAACCCACATTTTCATTTCAACAGCCTCAACGCCCTGCGGGCGCTGATCCCCCGCGAGCTGGAACGGCCACGCGCGGCTGTCACCCTCATCGCCGACCTGCTCCGCTCCTCCCTCCTCCTGGGCCGCAAGCATGTGGTTCCCCTGGCCGAGGAGCTGCTGACCGTCGAGCAATATCTGGCGATTGAACAGCTGCGGTTTGAAACCCGGCTGCGAGTGAGAAAAACGGTGGCGGCGGAAACCCTGTCGTGGAGTGTTCCACCCTTTGCCGTGCAGACACTGGTGGAAAATGCCGTCAAATACGGCATCGCCCGCCGGGAGGAAGGCGGCGAAATCGGCCTCGAAGCCGAGGTGAGGGAAGGCAGGCTGCGGGTGAGCGTCACCAATCCCGGCACCCTGGCCACCACCAGCGAGTCCACCGGGCTCGGCCTGAAGAACGTGCGCGCCCGGCTGGCCTTGCTGTTCGGATCGGCCGCCCGCCTCACCCTGACCCAAACCGGGCCGAACCTCGTCACCGCCCTGCTGGAGTTGCCCGCGCTGGCCGCCGAGGCGGGCCAGCTACCGGCCCCGGATAAAACACCTGCCCTCGTTTGAAACGGATCTGAACCCGCTTGATCCAGGCTGGAAGCATCAAGGGAGTGATCCGCCGGCCACATTGCACCGCCCCTCCTTCATCGGGCAATCTGACCGCTGGTTGGGTCCGGCGTGCTTTTGCCGGGGAAACGGATACGCCTTCTCCGTTGCCCATCCTCTCCCTGCCCTTCCCGCCCAACCTATGACCACCTCAACCTTCACTCCTCGTTCCTCCCGCTGGCTGCCGCTTCTGCTGCTGGGCCTGATCCTGCTGGCCCCCGGCCTCGTGCGGGCCGAAGAGATTGTGCCGCTCGACCCGGCCGTCCGGACCGGCAAACTCCCCAACGGCCTCACCTACTACATCCGCAAGAACGCCAAACCGGAAAAGCGCGTCGAGTTGCGCCTGGCGGTCAATGCCGGCTCCGTCAACGAAGACGATGACCAGCGGGGCATGGCGCATATGGTCGAGCATTTGTGCTTTCAGGGAACCGCCCGCTACCCGGGCAACGAGATCATCCACTACCTCCAGTCCCTCGGCGCCGGATTTGGCGCGGACATCAATGCTATGACCGGATTCGATGAAACCGTCTACATGCTGACCCTCCCGTCGGATTCCGAGGAAATCCTGCGCAAAGGGATGGGCATCCTCAGCGACTGGGCGCACGCGGTGACCTTCGCGCCCCCCGCGATCGAGCATGAGCGCCAGGTCATCGTCGAGGAGTGGCGGACCCGACAGGGGGAACAGGGGCGAATGTCGGAAAAATGGATTCCGCTTCTCTTCCAGGGCTCGCCCTACGCCCAGCGGCTGCCCATCGGCACGAAAGAGTCCATCGAAGGGACCAGCCCGGACGCGATCCGGCGCTTTTATCGCGACTGGTACCGGCCGGACAACATGGCGGTTGTCGCCGTCGGAGATTTTGATCCGGACCAGATCGAAGCCTTGCTCAAGGCGGAATTCGGCCCGATCCCGGCGCCCGGGCAGCCGCGCCGCGTGCAGCCCGTGACCGTGCCCGACAACCACGACCCACTGATCGCCATCTCCGCGGACAAGGAAAACGCGAGCAACCAGATTCTCGTGGTGTGGAAAACGGCGCCGGAGCCCTCCCGCACCCAGGCAGATTTTCAGCGTGAGCTGTCAGAAATCCTCTTCACCACGATGTTGAATGCCCGTCTGTTTGATGTGGCGCAGAAGGAGAACCCCCCATTTCTTTCCGCCCAGGCCGGATATGGCCGGCTCGCTGTCCGCGCCAAATCGGGGTTGACCCTGGAGGTGGGTGCCGCCGAGGGGCGCCTGGCACAAGCCCTGACTGCCGCCTACACCGAGGTGCTTCGCGTGCAGCGGCACGGTTTCACCGCCCCGGAATTGGAGCGGGCCAAAGCCACGGTGTTGGCCCGGCTGGAAGCACAGTACCGGGAACGCGACAAAGCTCCCTCCGCCGGCTTCGTCGATGACTGCCTCGGCCACTTCCTGCGGGACGAGGGAGCACCGGGAATCGAATTCAGCTACAACTTCGCCAAGTCCCGCCTGCCGGGGATCACGCCCCAGGAGGTCAACGCCCTGGCCGCCCGCTGGATCACCCAGGAAAACCGTGTCTTCCTCGTCAACGCCGCGATCAAGAAAAACGTCGAGGTCCCGAGCGAAGCGTCCCTGCTCGCCGCCGTGCAAAAAGCCGAGGGGAGCCGCCTCAAGCCCTATCAGGAAAAGAAGCTCGAAGGCGGCCTGCTGGATCGCCGGCCCGCACCTGGCCAGGTCGCCAACGCCCGTCCGCTGGAGAAAATCCAGGCGGTGGAACTGACCTTCGCCAACGGAATCCGCGTGGTGCTGAAACCGACCAATTTCCAAAACGGGGTGATTTTGTTCAAGGCCTTCCGGCCGGGCGGCCAGTCCGTCTTCCCCGACGACCACCGGTTCTCCGCCTGGTTGGCGGACAAATACCTCAACAATGCCGGCATCGGCAAATATTCGCAGACAGACGCGCAGAAAGTACTCAGCGGCAAACAGGTCGGGCTCATGATGAGTCTCTCCCCCTGTTTTGACGAACTGAAGGGCGGCGCGACCACCACCGACTTTGAAACCCTCCTCCAACTGATCCATCTCCTGTTTGCCCAGACCCGCTCCGACGAGAGCGCCTACCGGACCATCACAGACAAGTTCAAGACCGCCTTGGAGTCAGCCCGCGCCAATCCCGAAAACGCTTACTCCGATGAATCGATCCGTTTCCAATACGGCAACCATCCGTGGATTGATCGCAACGATGTTTTACCCAGCGCGGCGGACTGGGCGTCGGTCAGCTTTGCGCAAGTCGATGAAATCTGCCGCAGCCGGTTCGGCAACGCGTACGGCTACACGTTTGTCCTCGTGGGCTCCTTTGATGCGGAAAAGATCCTGCCCCTCCTCACCAGCTATCTCGGCGGATTGCCCACCAAGAAGACAGCCCTGGCCTGCACCGACCATGGCGTCCGCCAGATCGCCGGGCCGCAGGCCCGCGCCTACTACCATGGCAAGGATGCGAAAGGCATCGTCGATCTCTCCCTCGATGTTCCGGCCGGGTGGAGCATGGAGGAAGCGCACCGTTTCTGGTCGCTCGGCAATATCCTCCAACGCAGCCTGCGCGACGTGCTGCGCTTCAAACTGGGCGGCGTCTACTCGGTGAAGGTGGCAGCCCAGCTCAAGCCGGTTCCCTCCGGGCACACGGAGTTCAACATCAACTTCGAGTGCGATCCGGCCAAGGCGGATCAACTTGCCGCCGCCGCCCTGGCGGAGATCAAGCGCATCCAGACGGCCGGCCCCGGGCCGGAGGAGATCCAGAAGGAGGTGGAAGCCCAGCGCCGCCAGAATGAAACGGATGCCAAGAACAACGGCTCCTGGCTCAACCGGCTCGAAATGGTCTATCGCGATAATGAGCCGATCACGCGGCTCGCGGCGCCGGAAAAAATGGTCGCTTTGGTGAGCGCCCCGGAGCTGCAGGCCCTGGCGGTCCAGTACCTCGACACGGGGAAATTCATCCGCACCACCCTCTATCCCGAAAAGCTCGCGCCCAAGTCCACCCCCTAAAGCGCCCAAGAAAAGTCCCCGTCGGGCCAAGAGCCGGAGGGGAAGCAAGGCCCCCCTGAGCCCGCTCACCCGAGCGGGCTTTTCGTTGCTCCCGCCAATCGGCCGCCTGGCGCGCTGGTCCGGGTTTGCCACGCCGGCAGTTTGCCTCCAGGAGCATGGCGTCTCCCGCCATGCAAATCCGCGATTGTTTCCCGCCCCTGGCCGCCGGCACCGATGATTGGCACCGGCGCTGGCTGGGAAACTGGCCGTATTGGTGCTGTCAACTGGGCGGCTGGGGAGCCTTCCTTTCCGTCTGGGGCCTGCTCTGGCCCGTCCTTGAACTGGGACGCCCCCCCCCCGCACCCGGCCTCGCCGGGCAAGCCGCCCTGTGGGTCGGCCTGATTCTCTGCACCCATGTCCTGCGCCTGGAGATACTCCACCTGCGCCGCCCGGATGCCACCTGGCTGCGCCTCTCCCGCACGCTGGTGCCGGGCTGCCTGGCCGGCGGAGTGGCGCTGTGGGCCTACGACCGGTGGGTGCGCTATGGCCTGCTGCGCCTGGAGCCATCCCGCGCTGATCCACGCGACACCTATTGGGGAAATTTTGGGGGCGAGATGATTTCGTGGGCGCTGCTTTGCGGCATGTGGATGGCCGCCTACGCCGGCACACTCTATTACCGCAATTATCGTACCGGGCGGCTGGAGAGCCAGCAACTGCGCACCGCCATCAGACAGGCGGAACTCAACGCCCTGCGGGCCCAGCTCAATCCCCACTTCCTTTTCAACAGCCTCAACACTCTGCGGGCCCTCATCCCGCGCGAACTGGCCGTACCCCGCGAGGCGGTGACCCTGCTCGCCGAACTCTTGCGCGGGGTCTTGCTGTCCGGCCGCCGCCCCCTCATCACCCTGGAAGAGGATCTCGTGCTCGTGGCCAATTATCTCGACTTGGCGCGGCTGGGCGGCACCTCCCGGCTCCAGCTCCAACATGACATCGGCCCGGAAGCCTTGTCCTGCCCTTTGCCGCCCTTCACCGTGTAGAACGCCGGCTATACGTCGAGGTCGGCGCCAACTAGAACCCGTGTCCGCTTTGGCTGGGTTTTAAGTCGGAGTCGGTCTGCGTGAGCGGTAACGCTTGGGGCTTTCGCGCAG
>CAISJA010000369.1 GCA_903885525.1 uncultured Opitutaceae bacterium | reverse complement strand
CCATCCCCAAAAAACGCCCGCGCTCCTGTCAGCGAAAACTACGGCAGCCGGTCTCCAAATGGCCCAGAATGATCGACCCCCTAGACGTCAAAGGACCAATCATTATCAGGGTACGGCGGTGAATATCCGAATGGCATTACCTTTAACCCCTTACCCGCCTTGCGCAGAAAGCCGTGGCCATGACACACCGAGCGCTATTTCCTCCTCGTCAAGCCCGAGGCGCTTGGGGATAAGATAGCCCTCCATGAACCCGGTTCTCAAGCTCTTACTCGAAGGCGGCCAGCTCACAGCATCCCAGATGGGACAGGTGGCCGGCCTGCCCGAGGCGGAAGTCAACCGACAACTGGAACAGCTGAAGCAGGAGAAAATTTTTCTGGGCTGGCGTCCGGTGCTCGATTTGTCGCGCGAGGCGGCCGCCGCCACGGTCCGGGCGGTGATCGAGGTTCGGATTACACCGGAGCGGGGTGGGGGATTCAATCGTCTGGCGGAGCGGATCAGCCGCTTCGACGAGGTGGAATCGTGCTTTCTCATGTCGGGCGGCTACGACCTCCTCCTCTTTGTCAAGGGCACCACCCTGCAACGGGTCGCGAGTTTTGTCTCGGAAAAATTGTCCACCATCGAAGGGGTGCTCTCGACCTCCACCCATTTCCAGCTCCGCTGTTACAAGGACCAGGGCTTCCTGCTGGACCAGGGCGAGGGGCAGAGCGTGCGCCTGAACGTGGCGCCCTAAGGAGCATCGCCCATGAGCACCGATCCCCAACGCTGGGTGGCGCGCCACGTGGCCGCGCTCCCCAAGAGCGGCATCCGCGACTTTTTCGAGCTGGTCGCAAAACTGAAAGGGCAGGACGTAATCTCCCTCGGGGTGGGCGAACCTGATTTTGTCACCCCCTGGCATATCCGCGAGGCGGCGATATTCGCCCTCGAAAAGGGCAAGACTTACTACACCTCGAATCTGGGCCTGCTGGAACTCCGGCGCGCCATCGCCGGGTATGTGGAGCGGCATTTTGCCGTCAGCTACCGCCCCGAGGATCAGATCATCGTGACCGTGGGCGTCTCCGAGGCGCTGGACCTCGCCTGCCGCGCCTTCGTCAATCCGGGGGACAAGGTGATGTACCACCAGCCTTGCTACGTCTCCTATCAGCCGAGCGTGGCGCTGGTGCATGGACAGGCCCTCGCGGTTCCGACCTATGCGAAGGACAATTTCGCGCTGACGGCGGAGGCCCTGCGCGCGGCATGGCAACCGGGCGCCCGGCTGCTCATGCTTAATCTGCCCTGCAATCCCACGGGCGGGACCTGCACCCCGGAACAGCTCGGAAAGATCGCGGAATTTTGCCGGGAGAAGGACCTGCTGGTGCTCACGGACGAAATTTATTCCGAGCTCACCTTTGAAGGCACCCACACGAGCATCGCCAGCCTCCCGGGGATGGCCGAGCGGACGATTTTCCTGCACGGCTTTTCCAAGGCCTTCGCGATGACCGGGTGGCGCATCGGCTACGCCTGCGGCCCGGCCGGGTTGATCGATGCGATGATGAAGGTCCACCAGTACACGATGCTGTGCGCCTCCATCGTGGCGCAGGAAGCCGCCCTGGAGGCGCTCCATCGCGGCTGGGACAACGTGCTGCAGATGCGGGAACAGTATCACCGCCGCCGGGACCTGGTGGTCCGCCGGTTCAATGAGGCCGGATTAAAATGCCACTCGCCGCGCGGATCGTTCTATGCGTTCCCCGACATCACGGCCACCGGTCTCAGCGAAGGAAATTTCGCCGTCGGCCTCCTCCAGCAGGAAAAGGTGGCGGTGGTCCCTGGCACCGCCTTCGGGGAAAACGGCCTGGGGCATGTGCGGGCCTGCTTCGCGACCGGGTATGAGCAGCTGATCGAAGCCTGCGACCGGATCGACCGGTTCGTGCAGGGGCAGAAGGGCTAAGGGCCTGTTCCGCGATCTTCTTCTTTCGCTCGGCTCGCCGGGCCGGCCGGGACCTCGGTTTTAAGCTGGCCGGTTGCCAGGAGCGGCCGGTTCTTGGCGCGGCGCTAAAGTGTGGGCGCGGCGGGCCGATATATCCCCCTTGTGCACACTGTCTCTTGCCTGCTGCCTGACCAACAGAAGCGGCTCCAAGGCCGGGAGGCTGTGTCGCCGTTCGCGGCAGATCGTATCTGTGCAGGCACCGCCATCCCCAAAGAAATATGAAAATCCGTACTCTGTTCCTGTTCCTCTCCATGTTTGCCCTGCGTGTCCAGCGCCGATTAGGTTTCGAGGTCAGCGCCAACTAGAATCCGTGTCGGATGGGGGCGTTGCCTCACAGCAAATGTTACCTGAGGT
>CAISJA010000368.1 GCA_903885525.1 uncultured Opitutaceae bacterium | reverse complement strand
GGCTGGATCGCCAACTGGCGCGAGGTGGCGTCGAACCCGAAGGGCCGGATCTACCGCCCCCGGCAGATCTACACCGGCGCCGCCCGCCGCGAATACCTGCCGATCTCCCGACGCTGATCCGCAGTCCCCCCGCGGCCCAGAGCCGCGTCAATTTTTCCCCTGCTCCGGTGGCACCATCGTCTCGGCCGCCGCCGGCCCCGGCTCCACCGTCGGGGTGGAGGCCGCCCCCGCCAGAACCACCGCCGCCGGGGCCGCGCCGGCTTGGTGCAGGATTTGGTCGAGCGTCAGGCCGGTCAGCGCCTGCAGCCCCTTCAGCATCCGCCACAGCGCATACATCATCATCCCCATGCTCGGCAGCGACAGCCCGAGCAGGCTCACCCAATGCATCTTGGCAAGCTCCGCGTTGAAGGCCTCGGTCCCGGCCGGGCTGCGGATGATGAGGCGGGCAAAGAAATAGTTCAGCCCCGCGCTGACCAGCAGCGCCGCGGCGATCAGGAGGCCGGCCGTGTCCATCAGCCGCGCAAAGGCGCCCTGGGCGTCGCGGGCGGCCAGGGCCGCCTCCACCCGCTCCACGTCGATCACCTGCGGATTGTAGAGCATCTCATGGACGAGTGGCTCCTTCGCGCGCATCGACGCCAGCACGGCGACGCCGATCAGGGCGGGCAGCGCTCCGTCCTTCACCGCAAACCAGAATCCGTCCAGCTGCAGCAGCCCGAAACCGCCCGAGACCAGCACGCTGACGAAGCCGATGAAGGAAATAAAATTGAACCGCCTTCGCCGGACGAAGTCGTGGATGCCGTAGCCGATGGGGAAGGCGAGGGCCACCAGCAGCCCCCCTTTCGGCCCGAGGGCCCTCGCCCCGCTGCCCCAGCTCAGGATGGCGGTGGGGAGGGCGACGTTGCAGACGAGGTTGACCAGCAGGTTCTCGGGCTTCGGCTTGGAGGTGGGGGCGCGCATCGGCCTCACACTTTGGCACTCCCGCCCTCAGGGCAAAAAGAATCCATGCCGCCCGGCTTTTTCCTGGTTTCCTGCCTCCCCAATTTCTGTCTTTCTCTCCCTCCATGCTCCTCCTCGGTGTCAACATCGACCACGCCGCCACCTTGCGGCAGGCCCGCTACCGGCAGGCTGGCACTACCGTGGGCGGCAACATCGAGCCGGATCCGGTCGCCCTCGCCCTCCTCTGCGAGCAGGCCGGCGCCGACGGCATCACCGTCCACCTCCGCGAGGACCGCCGCCACATCCAGGACCGCGATGTCCTCCGCCTGCGCGAATGCCTCGGCACCCGCCTCAATCTGGAAATGGCCTGCACCCCGGCCATGACCGGTTTCGCCATGGACGTGGGGCCGGAGTCCGTCTGCCTGGTGCCCGAGAGCCGCGAGGAGATCACCACCGAGGGCGGTCTCGATGTGGTCAAACACCGCGACAAGGTCGCGCGCGTCACCGACGCCATGAATGCCGCCGGGATCAAAACCAGCCTTTTCATTGATGCCGACGAGCACCAGATCGCCCTGGCGGCCAAGCTGCAGGCACCCTGGATCGAACTGCACACGGGAGCCTACGCCAACGCCCGCCCCGGCCCGGACCGGGCGGCGGAGCTCAAGCGCCTCACCCTCGGCGCCGCCCAGGCCCAGGCCCTGGGCCTCATCGTCAACGCCGGCCACGGCATCAACTACATCAACATCCCCGAGGTCCGCACCATCCCGCATCTCCACGAGCTGAACATCGGCCACAGCATCCTCAGCCGCGCCCTCTTCACCGGCCTCCCCGAGGCCGTCCGGGAAATGAAGTCCCGGATGAACCCGTAACGGCCGTGGCGGGCAACGAGTGCTGACTGGCGAGCATCCCGGTTCGATTTATTCTGCGCCTACCTTGCGACCACCCCCCGCTTCCCCATGAATCTCTCCCTTCCACCCGGCGGCGTCCTCATCGGCCTGGGCTGCGATCTGGTCGAGACCGAGCGCATCCGCAAGGTGCTGGAAAAACACGGCGAACGCTTTCTCCAGCGGGTGTTCACCAACGAGGAGCGCGCCTATTGCGCCGCTCACGGCCAACCGCACAAGCACTACGCCGCCCGCTGGGCCGCCAAGGAGGCCGTCTCGAAGTGCTTCACCACTGGCATCGGCCCCTACCTCGACTGGACCTCGATTTCCGTCTACCACGGGGCGCGCAAGGAGCCGCTGGTCCGCCTTGATGCCAAGGGCCAGGCGCTCCTCGAGCAGGTCGGTGCCACCCAGGTCTGGCTCAGTCTCTCCCACACCGACGCCCAGGCGCTGGCCGTAGCCGCGCTGGTGAAAAACGCCTAGCCCAAAACCGGCCGAGGATTTTTTGTCGGAGCTTACGCCGGTGGCAGCAGGATGGACCGGGTCTCCGCCCGGGGCGTGCGCGAGCAGGCTCGACCGCTTCCGCCGGCCCGGTCCACTTCGGCCGGCTTTCGCTTGCCGAAGTCTTGCTGCGCCAGACTTGTCGGATAAACTGCCCCCCATGCTCACCGACTCGCATCCGGTCCTCACCTGCGCCGAGGCCAGGGTGTGGGAGGGTTGGCTCCTCCGCGACGAGGCGGCCGAGTGGGCCGCCCTCCAGCGCGCCGGCGCGGCGCTGGCCCGGGCCGTGACGGAGGACTTCCGCGAAATTGGCGGGCTGCCCGCTGATGCCCGCCTGCTCGTGCTGGCCGGCAAGGGCCACAACGGCGGCGATGCCCTGCTCGCCGCCCAATCCCTGCTGGCCGCGCACCCGCCGGCCCGGGCCGACCTCGTGCTGGCCTTCGGCGAGGGACCGCTGCGCCCGCTGGCGCGTCGGGCGCTGCTCGCGCTGCGCGAAAGCGCCGGTGGCCAGGTGCGGGAGCCCGCTCTCGCCGGTCTGCAAAAGGACCTTGCTGGCTACGATCTCTGCCTCGATGGAGTCTTCGGTTTTCAATTTCGCCCGCCCCTGGATAAAGCAACGGCGGAACTCCTCGCCTGGGTGAACAGTCATCCGCGCCTCCGCCTGCGCGCGGCGGTCGATCTGCCGAGCGGGCTGGGGGAGACCACGGCGGGAACGGTCTTCCGCGCCGATTTCACTTATGCCACCGGCATCGTGAAAACGCCGGTGGTGGACCAGGCCAACGCTGCTTTTGTCGGCCGCGGGCGGTACCTGGACCTGGATTTTTTTGCTCCGACCAGCCGGACCCTCCACGCGGACGAGGCGAGGCGCATGGACGCCGCCGCTCCGGCCCGCGTCCTTCTCCCCTCCATCCTCGCTCCGCTTGCCCGGCTCCGTCCGGCGCAGACAGACAAGCGCACCTATGGCCATCTGCTGGTGGTCGGCGGCTCACGCAGTTATCCGGGTGCCGTGTTGCTGACCGTGCAGGCGGCCTTGCGCAGCGGGGTCGGGCTGCTCACCGCATTCGTGCCGGCTTCGCTCGTGCCGGAGTATGCCGCCTGCCTCCCCGAAGCCATGTGGGTCGGCGTCCCGGAAACCGCCGGAGGCGGGATCGCGGCGGCGCTGCTCCCGCTGCTCAGGGAGAAAACGCCGCGGGCCACCGCCCTCGTCATCGGTCCCGGCCTCGGCACCGAGGCCGAAACCCTCGCGGCCATCCGCGAATTGGTCCGCCCGGACGGTCTCCCGCTGCTGCTCGACGCCGATGCCCTGCGCCCGGAGATTCTGGCGGCTGCCGCCGGACGGCGGCTGATCCTTACTCCGCACGCGGGCGAGGCGGCCCGGCTCGGCGGTCGGCCCGGTCTCCAGCCGCCCGCCGCCGCCGGGGCCGGGACCTGGGGCGGGGCGACGGGCTCGGGCGGGTCGGCTCCGCCGGAAGGCCGGGGCACAGGTCTTCCGGGGCCCGGCCACGAACGGGTCGTGGTGTTCAAGGGTGCGCCCACCCGGATCGAAGCACTTCACGCCGGTGAGGCGGGGCCCGGCCCGGTTGCCTATTGCAGCCTCTTCGGCGGCCCGGTGCTCGCGCGCGGCGGCAGCGGCGACCTGCTCGCCGGCCTGATCGGCGGGCTGCTGGCTCAGGCACCGGACGATTTGCTGCTCGCCGCCAGCCGCGGGGTGGTGTGGCATGGCCTCGCGGCGGATTTGCTTGCCCGCGACAAGGGCCAGGTGGCGGTGCAGACGACGCAGATCCTCGACTATCTCCAGCCAGCCCTGCATCGCGCCGACCATGCCATCCCCTGAGCTTACCGCCCGGCAGGCGTTCATGATTCTGAACGACCTGCCCAACATCGGCCCCATCTCGCTCCACCGCCTGCTGGAACGGTTCGGCGGCGATCCCTGCCGCATTCTGGCCGCCTCCCGGCGCGATTTGGAGGGCGTGCGGGGCATCGGTCCGGAAACCAGCGCCGCCGTCACCGCGTGGCCCCGGCATTTCGATCTCGCGCGCGAGGAGGAGCGCATGGCGCAGACCGGCGCGGTGTTCCTGACGGCCGGCGACGAGGCCTATCCGCCGCGGTTGAAGGAAATTCATGATCCCCCCATCGGGCTCTATCGGAAGGGCGGCTGCCTTTTCGACCAGCCGTGTGTCGCCATCGTCGGCAGCCGGCGGACTACCCTCTACGGACAGTCGGTCGCAAAAAAGCTCGGTGCCGAGCTGGCCCGGCTGGGCTTCTGCGTCGTGAGCGGGCTCGCGCGCGGGATCGACACCGCCGCACATGAAGGTGCGCTCTCGGTCGGGGGACGCACCGCCGCGGTCCTCGGCACCGGCCTCGACATCATCTACCCCTCCGAAAATCTGGGCCTCTACCGGCGTATTGCCGAGACCGGCGCCGTGGTGAGCGAGTTTCCCTTTGGCCGGAAGGCGGACCGGCAGAGCTTCGCCATGCGCAACCGCATTGTCTCCGGCATGAGCGAGGCCGTCGTGGTGGTGGAGAGCGACGTGTCGGGCGGCGCCATGATCACCGCGCGTTTCGCCGGCGAACAAGGCCGGCTGCTCTACGCCGTGCCCGGGCGGATCGACCAGCCGAGCAGCGCCGGCTGCCACCAACTCATTCGCGACGGTGCCACGCTGCTCACCAGTGTTGACGATATCCTCAGCGAACTCAGCTACCTCGGCGGGCTGCGTCCCGCGGCCATTCCCGCTCCCGCGGGCGAGCCCGGCGTGCTGGAGCAGTTGCAGGCAGAGCTGACCGGGGCGGAGAAGCTGGTGGCTGGTGCCCTGCAGGGTGGGGCGCAGCTGGGCCTGGACGCGCTCGCCACCGCCACCGGACTGCCGCCGGCGGCAGTCTCGG
>CAISJA010000367.1 GCA_903885525.1 uncultured Opitutaceae bacterium | reverse complement strand
AGGGCTCGCCGGCGTAGTGGAGCGCGGCGGCGACAAATTTGGCGCCGTCGAGCACGGAGCCGCCGCCGACGGCGAGCACCCAGTCAACTTTCTCCGCCCGGGCCAGAGTCACCGCGCGCATCAGGGTGTCGTAGTCGGGATTGGCTTCCACGCCCCAGAACTCAATCACGGTGCGGCGGCCGAGGGCAGCGGTGACTTGGGTGAGCACGCCGTTGTCCCGGATGCTGCCGCCGCCGGCGAGCAGGAGCACGCGGGCACCGGCGGGAATCTCCTCGCCGAGTCGGGCGATCTGGCCGGTGCCAAAGTGGATGCGGGTGGGATTGTGGAAGGTGAAATTGTTCATCGCAGGGAGATTAGCCAGGGCCGTCCGCTTGGCAAATACCCGCCCGGGATTTCTTTCTTTGCGTCGCGGCGGCTTTGCGTGAGCCTGTTCGCCCCATGGCCGACCCGATCCGCTACTACCACCGCGCGAAGCAGACCATCGAAACCGAGCAGGTTTACGGCGAGGCGTGGCTGCGCTGGACGTATGAGACGGTGCCCGGTCGCGCCACCCTGCATCTGCTGGCCAAGCGGTGGCTGGTCTCGGCGTTTTTCGGTTGGCGGATGAACTGGCGCTACAGCGCACAGAAAATCCTGCCTTTCATCGCCGAGTACGACCTCGACGTGGACGAGTTCGCGAAAAGTCCGTTCGCCTACCGGACGTTCAACGAATTTTTCTGCCGGGCGCTCAAGCCCGGGGCGCGCCCGGTGGCGGCGGGTACGCGCGGGGCGGTCCTGCCGGCCGACGGACGCCATCTGGCCTTCGCGAACATGGATGCCGCGGCAGGATTTTACGTGAAGGGACAGCGGTTCGACCTCCCCGCCTTCCTGGGCGAGGGGCACCTGCCGGTGGAGCAGCGGGTGCTGACGCAGGAGTTTGCCGGCGGGTCGCTGCTGATCTCGCGCCTCTGCCCGATCGACTACCACCGGTTTCATTTTCCGGTGGCAGGCACGCCGGGCGAGGCCCGGCTGATCAACGGCTGGCGCTACTCGGTCTCCCCCATCGCGCTCCGCCGCCATCTCGACTACCTGTGGGAAAACAAACGCATGCTCACCTTCGTGGACTCGCCGGTCTTCGGCCGCGTGTTGCTGGCGGAAATCGGTGCCACGATGGTCGGCCGGATTGTGCAGACGCATGTGGCGGGACATCCGGTGGCGAAGGGCGAGGAGAAGGGTTTGTTCAAATTTGGCGGCTCGTGCGTGGTGACGCTCTTCGCCCCCGGGCGGATCCGTTTCGACGCCGATCTGCTGGAGCAGAGCGCGCAGCAGAGGGAGACTTACGCCCGCATGGGGGAGCATCTGGGCGAGGCGGTTTGATTTCCGGATCACGCGGTTTGAATCGGCCGGGAACCGGGCAGACCGCGCCCGTCCCTGCCGGGGGACAAAACGGCGGCCGGGCGGCACCTCGCTGCCCGGTGTAGTATCGCCCTGCCTCGGGCCCGCACGGGAGAAACGGCGCTTGCGTCCGGCGTTTGAAAATCCGAAACCCCCAAGCGAAACCGGCGACGCTCGGGTGATGGAATGGCAGACATGCGGGTCTTAGAAGCCCGTGACGCAAGTCGTGTGGGTTCGAGTCCCACCCCGAGCACCACCCTGCCGGGCCGCGAAGCCGGGGCGGACGGGCGGCCGCTTCACCAGCCGTTGATCCGGGGCCATTCGGCGACGACGCTCCGCCTGGCATCCACCACGAAGTAATGGTCGTGCGCGGCGGCGGTGGGGCAGGCATGGTTGGGCAGGATGCGCACACGGCTGCCGGGAGGGAAGGCGTCCGGCGGCAGGGGGTGGGCGCTCACGAAGAGGCCGTGCTCCTGCCAGACGCGCGTGACCTTCAGTCCGGGCAGCACCTGTCCGTCCAGATCGCAGACGAGGCCGTAGCCGGCGTTCTTTTCTGGCGGCAGGGCGTCGAGCGTGTAGGCCGGCGGGGTGGGGCAAAGTGAACTCGCGGGAGAGCCGGGAATGGTGGAGGCGGACATGGCGTTTGCCTTTCCGCGGGGGGCAGGCTAGCCTGCCCGGCATGGCTGTCAAAAAGCTTCTCCACACCCGCATGCGCGTGAATGACCTCGAGCGCAGCGTACGTTTTTACGAGCAGGCCCTTGGCCTGCGCTGTGCGCGCCGGCACACCTCGCCCCGCGGGGCGCAGCTGGCCTTCCTGGTCACGCCGAACAGCGAGGAGGAGATCGAGCTCTGCCAGCTGCCGGCGGGTGCCGCGCCGGTGCAGGTGCAGCCCGACCTGATGCATCTTGCCTTCGAGGTGGACGACCTGGCGGCCTATGCGGCGGAGCTGCCGGCCAAGGGCCTGGCCCTGAGCGACGGTCCGACCCGGACCGGGAGCGGCTCGTTGATCGCCTTCCTCGATGCCCCGGAAGGCTACGAGGTGGAACTCATCCAGCGGGCGAAGTAAGCCGCCGGGAATATCCCGCCGGCCGGCGGCTCCCATGTGCCGTCCCATGTTCAAACCCTACCAACTCCTCCTCGCGGGCCTGCCATTTCTCGCCATGACCTCCCTTTCCCTCTCCGGAGCCGCCGGCTCCGCCCCGCCCCGGGAAACCGCCCTGCTCGGGGGCGGGTGCTTCTGGTGCCTCGAAGCCGTGTACCTGCGGGTGCCTGGCGTGAAGAGCGTGGTCAGCGGCTATGCCGGCGGCCAGGTGGCGAATCCGACCTACGACCAGGTGTGCACCGGCACGACCGGACATGCCGAGGTGGCGCGCATCGATTTCGACCCGACGGTCCTGAGCTACGCCAAGTTGCTCGAGATATTCTTCGAGGCGCATGATCCGACCACGCTCAACCGGCAGGGGGCCGATGAGGGCACGCAGTACCGCTCGGTGATCTTCACCCTGAACGAGGCGCAGCAGCAGGCCGCTGTGCGGGCGAAGAGCGCCGCCCAGGCGCATTGGGACGACCCTATCGTCACCCAGATACTGCCCCTCGGCCCCGACCAGTTTTATGCGGCCGAAAACTACCATCAGGATTACTACCGGCTGCACCCCAACCAGGGCTATTGCGCGTTCGTGATCCGCCCGAAAATCAAGAAGCTGCAGGACAAAGGGGTGATCGAAAAGGATAAGTAAAGGATTGCGATGGGGGCCGGCTTTCGCCGCCATGGGCCCGGGCAAACCCACGCATCCATGGCCCCTGCCATTTCCGTTGTCCTGCCAGTCCACAATGCCGCCGCGACGGTCGCGCGCGCCGTGGCCAGTGTGCAGGCCCAGACTTTTGCCGACTGGGAATTGCTGGCGGTGGACGACGGCTCGACCGACGCCACCCGGCAGACCTTGCTCGAGCTCGCTGAGAGTGACCCGCGGATCCGAGTCCTGGACATAGCCCGCGCCGGCATCGTGGCCGCGCTCAACGCCGGGCTGGCCGCTTCGACGGCGCCGTTCATCGCCCGGATGGACGCCGATGACGAGGCCTATGCCGGCCGGCTCGCCGCCCAGCACGACTATCTCCTCACCCATCCCGACATCGGGGTGGCCAGCTGTCTCGTCGATTTCGGGGGCGATCGCGCCGAAAGCGAAGGCTATGCCCGGCATGTCGACTGGTTGAACTCGCTGATCACGCCCGAGCAGATTTCGCTGAACCGGTTCGTCGAAGCGCCCCTGGCCCACCCGAGCGTGATGTTCCGCCGCGAGTTGCTGGAGAGTCATGGCGAATACCGGGAGGGGGACTTTCCGGAGGACTACGAATTGTGGCTCCGCTGGCTGGATGCCGATGTGCGAATGGCGAAAGTGCCGCAGCCGCTGCTGCTCTGGCATGATCCGCCGGACCGGCTGTCGCGCAAAGATGCCCGCTATTCGCCGGAGGCCTTTTTCCGGCTCAAGGCCTACTGGCTGGCTGAGTGGTGGCAGCGCGCCGAGTCGGACCGCCGGATGAAGGCCCGCTACGAGGGCGGCAGGGAGGCGGTGGCACCGCGGAAGATTTTCATCTGGGGGGCGGGCCGGTCCATCCGGCAGCGCGCCGCGGAGCTGGAGAAGTACGGGGTGTTTCCGGCCGGCTACATCGACATCGACCCGAACAAGTCGGGCCGCAAGGTCGCGGGGCACCCGGTGTTGGCGCCGAAGGAATTGCCCGACCCCGAGGAGTCCTTCATCCTCGCTTATGTGTCGACCCGGGGGACGCGGGACCTCATCCGGGCCGGACTGCGGCAACGCGGCTGGGTCGAAGGCCGGAATTTCCTGCTCTGCGCCTAACCGCGGTCCGTCCGGTGCGTCCGAGGGTGGCGTCGGCTTCCCATGGCGTTTTGTAAAAATGCCAGAGCCGTCCCACAGCTACGGCTGAACTGAGTGAAGGAAGTGGCTCGGTTGCCTGATTTTTACCTGCCACAAGGCAGGGCGCGGAATTTTAAGCTGACAGAGGAAAACCGGGCGAAACTGCGCCGGCGCTTCAGCCAGCCCATCGCCGACAAGCTGTTTGCCGATGCCCAGGCCGAGATACCCCGGACCCCTCCGAAAACCCGTCTCGCCCAAGCGCTCGGCTATCTGCTCGGACAAAAGCCTTCCTTGGGGCGCTGTCTGAGCGAAGCCCGGGCGCGGATCGGGAACAATCTCGTCGACCTCATCGCCCGGCTGCCCGACCACCCGATGAAGCGCATCGCCGAACTGCTGCCCCACGCCTAGAAAGCCGCCCGGAACTTGCCGCCCGCCGCTCCGGCCGCGGTGGTTGCTGTCGTCTGAGGTCATCCCGGGAGCCTACCCGATCCCGCCGCCGCTGTCGT
>CAISJA010000366.1 GCA_903885525.1 uncultured Opitutaceae bacterium | reverse complement strand
GCCTGTCCGCAGTATCACAAACAATCTTCCCCTGCGCCTTAAAGCTAACCCTATGCCACGAGACATCCGACGCTTCCCTGCTACCCTAAGTTTTGGCGTAGCATTTCTCCTTGCCCTAGTGTTTGCCGGGTTCACCAACCATGTCTGGGAAGACTATTACATCACCTACCGCTCCAGCAAGAACCTGGCTACCGGCCACGGCTTGGTTTTCAACGTCGGCGACCGGCTGCATACCTTCACCTCACCGCTCGGCGTTCTCCTGCCCGCCCTCGCCAGTCTGCTGACCGGCAACACTTCGGATCGTTGGGCCCTGTGGATATTCCGGCTGGCGAGCCTCTCAGCCTTCGCCAGCGGGGCCACTCTTTTGATCGGCCTCGCCCGCCGCCTGGCCTACCCTGCGATCGCCGTGCTGCTCCTTGCCGCCCTGCTCCTCTTGGACGCCAAATCGCTCGATTTTTCCATCAATGGGATGGAGACTGGCTTCCTGCTGATGTTTCTTGCCGCCACCCTCTGGGCGCACCTGACGCCCGGTCCGCACCAGTGGCAGTATCTCGGTGCCGCCTGGGCCGGCTTGATGTGGACGCGCCCCGACAGCTTCATCTATATCGGTCTCCTCGGGGCCGGAGTCTGGGTCTGCCACGACTCAGCCCGCACCGGTGGCGACCGCAAGCACCTCCTGCGCCAATTCTCTCTCGCCGCAGTGCTAACCGCCTGTCTCTACGGCCCGTGGCTGCTCTGGGCCCAATGGTATTATGGCACCCCCATTCCGCACACCATTGTGGCCAAAGCCGCCCAGGCCGGCAATCAGGCTCTGCCCCGGCTGCTCGCAGGCATCTGGCGGCTGCCGCTGCTGATTTGGCAAGGCAAGACCTCGGTCGAGGGTGCTTTCCTGCCCTCCTATTACACCATGCCCTCCTGGCCGGCCTGGGTGATTCCATGGAGCCGCGCTCTCGGCACCCTCGCCTCCCTTGCCTGGATTCTGCCTGGCGTCCGGCGCGAAACCCGGGTGGTCTCACTGGGCTTCTACGGTGGCATGGCGTACCTGTCCTTTGTCCCCTATTATGCCTTTCCGTGGTATTTTCCAGCCCCTGCCTGGCTGGGTTACTTAGCCCTCGCCGGTCTCGCCGCCCAGGCTTGGGAAGCGTCCGGACACCTCCGTGGGATGCTTCGCACACCCCTCAGGGCGCTCGTAGCCGGGGGTGCCCTGCTGGCCGGGCTGGGCGCGGGCTGCCTGGCGATCGGCGTGGCCCGGCAGGTCCGGGCCCAGCAAATCTACATTGAGGATGGCAACCGGCATGTGATCGGGGACTGGCTCAGGACGCATGCCCAACCGGGCGACAGCGTGTTCCTAGAGCCGCTCGGCTATATCGGTTATTATTCGGGCCTGAAAACCTACGATTGGCCCGGCATGTCATCCCGCGAACTGGTCGCAGCCCGGTTCCTCGTCGGCTCCGACTGGGGCAGTCTCATCCGCTACCTCCAGCCCACCTGGCTGGTGCTCCGGCCGGACGGCGTGGGCGACCTGCCCAACTTCGCCCCCATGTTGTCGGCCAACAACTACGAGTTAGTGCGGGAGTTCAGCCAGGCCGAAGAGTTGAAGAACATCAGCGTGCCCGGGAAGAAGCTGCTGGAGTTCGACTCCCGCTTTCGACTCTACCATCTTGCACATCCCACCCGGCATGACACGGAGGGTCTGGAGATTGCCTCCCCCTTTCCGTCCAGCATCCGCTCCATCGAAGGTCGTCTCGTCCGGCTGGTGCACGCCCCGGGATCCTTGATCATGGATGTGCCGGAGGGGAAAACCCGTGTCACTGGAGCCTACGGGTTCCCGCCCGAAGCCTATGCAGGCAGCCACCCCACGGATGGCGCTAAATTTAATATATACTGGAGCGACGGCACGCACCGCATCGAATTGCATTCCCGCCACCTCGACCCCGCCGGCTCTCCCGCCGACCGGCCTCTCCAACAATACCGCCTCGAACTCCCTCCAACGCGCCCCGGGACCAGGGTCAGGCTGACCTTTGAAACCGACCCGGCGGGGAACGCCAACCAGGACTGGACCTGCTGGACGGGACCGGAATTCCAACGCTGAACAACATGCCGTCAGTTCCCCGCCCCGTTTCACGAGCATTCTTGGCCGCCTGCATATTTGCGCTGGCGGCCGCCGCACTGTGGCTCAAGGCCCCGACCTTCACTTCCACGATCTGGAACGTCGACGAGGCGATCCACGCTGCGGTGGCCCGCACCCTGCTGGATGGGGGCGTGCTCTACCGCGATGCCGTGGACCAGCGCACCCCGCTGACCTATGGGGCGATGGCGCTCATTTTCTCCGTGGCCGGCGTGAACAACATTCTGGCCGTGCATGTCGCGACCGCACTCCTCATCGCCGCCACCGGCCTGCTCTTGCTGCTGGGCGGCCGCCGCTTCTCCGGCACGGGCGCGGGAATCTGGGCTGCCGGCCTCTACCTTATCCTGGCCACGGGCCTTTTTTATCAGGGTGACGCCAACGCCTTCGTCACCGAGTGGTTCGTCGCCTTCTTCACCAGCGCCGCCGCCCTCTGCTTCTGGTCGGCGCCTCCGGAGGAGAGCCCCAGGCGGATGCTGCCCGTCACCGGTGCCCTGCTCGCCCTCGCCACGCTCTCCAAACAACCTGCCGCCATCGACCTCGCTGCGCCGGCACTCACCCTCGCGTACCTCTACCGCAGAACCGTTCCCTTCTCGTGGGCCAGTCTGCGCCGGGGATGGATGGAACTGGCCCTGGGCTTCGCCCTGCCGATTGCCGGAGTCGTTGCCTACTATGCTTTGCGCGGGGCCCTGGCTGATTTTGTCTATTATACCTGGACGTATAACTGGTACATATATGGGCCGGAGGTCAGCTCCGCAGATCGCGCCCTTTCGGCGCTTGTCCCTTTCCGGCTGCTGGCCGCTTTTTCACCCCTGCTGCTGATGGCCGTCCTGTTGGCGGCGGGAGAGGCGATCCGCCGCCTGCTCCAGCGGCAACCCATACCGGGAGAGCGGTCCACCAACCCCGCCCGGCTCTATCTGCTGGTCTGGGGCGGCTCCGCCTTGGTGGGCGCAGCTTCCGGCGGACGGGGCTATGACCATTACAGCATTCCCTGCCTGCCCCTGTAGAACGCCGGCTATACGTCGAGGTCGGCGCCAACTAGAACCCGTGTCCGCTTT
>CAISJA010000365.1 GCA_903885525.1 uncultured Opitutaceae bacterium | reverse complement strand
CCGAGGCCGCCAAGTTCAAGGACTACTTCGAGTGGAGCGAACCGCTGGCCAAGGCCCCTTCCCACCGCATCCTGGCCATGCGCCGCGGGGAAAACGAATCCTTCCTCATCCTGCGCGTGACCCTGCCGGACGAGCTGGCGGGCCAGTCCGTCGTCGAACCGCTATTCGTCCAAAACACCTCCCCCGCCGCCGCCCAGGTCCGCCTCGCTGCCCAGGACTCCTTCAAACGCCTCCTCAGCCCCGCACTGGAGACCGAAATGCGCCTGGAGTCGAAAAAACGCGCCGACGAAGCCGCCATCCGGGTCTTCGCCGAAAACCTGCGCGAGTTGCTGCTCTCCCCGCCGCTTGGCCAAAAGGTCGTCCTCGCCATCGATCCGGGCTTCCGCACGGGCTGCAAGACCGTGCTCCTCGACCGCCAGGGCAAACTCCTCCACCACGACGTCATCTACCCCGAGCGTTCGCCCACTGAGGCCCGCGACAAGCTCAAGGGCTTTGTCGATTTCTTCCAGGTCGAAGCCATCGCCATCGGCAACGGCACGGGCGGCCGCGAGACCGAGGCCTTCGTCCGCGCCCTCGGCCTCGCCCCTTCCCTCGCCGTGGTCATGGTCAACGAGTCCGGCGCCTCCATCTATTCCGCCAGCGACGTCGCCCGCGCCGAGTTCCCCGACCACGATCTCACCGTCCGCGGCGCCGTCTCCATCGGCCGCCGGCTCATGGATCCGCTGGCTGAACTGGTGAAGCTCGATCCCAAATCCATCGGCGTGGGCCAGTACCAGCACGACGTCGACCAGGTCGCCCTGCGCCGCTCGCTCGACGACCGCGTCGCCTCCTGCGTGAACGGTGTCGGCGTCGAGCTCAATACCGCCTCCCAGCAGCTCCTCAGCTACGTCTCCGGCCTCAGCACCGCCACCGCCACCGCCATCGTGCAGCGCCGCAACGAGCGCGGTCCCTTCAAATCCCGCGCCGAGCTGAAAGAAGTGCCCCGTCTCGGCCCCAAGGCCTTCGAGCAGGCCGCGGGCTTCCTCCGCATCCGGGATGCCAGCCATCCCCTCGACGCCAGTGCCGTCCACCCGGAACGCTACGCCCTCGTCGAAACAATGGCCGCCGATCTCGGGGCCACCGTCGCCGACCTCATGCGCGACGCCAAGCTGCGCGGCCGGCTGAAGCTCGAAAGCTACGCCACCGCCGACGTCGGCCTGCCGACGCTCAAGGACATCGTGGCCGAACTGGCCAAACCCGGCCGCGATCCGCGCGCCCGGTTCGAGACCTTCAGCTTCACCGCCGGAATCAACCGGCCCGAAGACCTCAAGCCCGGCATGAAACTGCCGGGCCTTGTGACCAACGTCACGGCCTTCGGCGCCTTCGTCGACATCGGTGTCCACCAGGACGGCCTCGTGCACGTCTCCCAGCTGGCCGACACCTTCGTCAAGGATCCGGC
Organism: uncultured Opitutaceae bacterium; assembly: GCA_903885525.1. Classification (GTDB taxonomy): domain Bacteria; phylum Verrucomicrobiota; class Verrucomicrobiia; order Opitutales; family Opitutaceae; genus Didemnitutus. The sequence goes on along the minus strand of CAISJA010000365.1, from coordinate 302 downwards.
CGAAATCGTGAAGCCCCAGCAGAAAGTGACGGTCACCGTCGTCGAAATCGACCTCCCCCGCCAGCGCATCGCCCTCTCGATGCGCAGCCACCCGCAGCTGGGCCCGCGCCCGCCGGCCTCGTCCCCGCCCGGCGCGGCCCGTCCGGGCCCGCGTCCGCCGGCCGGCCCCCGGCCCCCCGCCCCGCCGCCCCGCTCCTCCGGATCGTTGAACTCCGACTGGTTCTCCGCCGCCCTGAACAAAAAGAAATCAGTCCCGTCCCACAGGGAGTGGATATGACGATGCAACTGCTTGCATAGGAATG
>CAISJA010000364.1 GCA_903885525.1 uncultured Opitutaceae bacterium | reverse complement strand
GCCGCGCGCGGCCTCGACATCCTCCGCCTCCCGGCCGTGGTGAATTTTGATCTGCCGCGTTCCCCCAACGATTATCTGCACCGCATCGGACGCACCGGCCGGGCCGGCGAGGCGGGCACTGCCATCAGTTTCATCAGCGCAGATACCCACGCTCATTTTCGTCTGATCGAGAAGCGCCACCAGCTCAACCTGCCCCGCGAGCAGATTCCCGGCTTCGAGCCCGAGGAAACTGCCGTACCTGAGGCTCCACCCACGGGCGGGATCAAGGGCCGGCGTCCGAACAAAAAGGACAAGCTCCGGGCGGCAGCTGCCGCAGCAGCCGTCGGTCCGGTCACCGGTGGGGAAAGTCCGGTGCTCTCAGCCAGCGCCTCCAGGCACCGTTCCGGTTCGCCGGATCCACGCCCGCCCGCGCCGGCAAGAACTTCGCCGGCACCGGACAAAAGACCGCCACCTTTCACCGCCGGCGAATCGGCCGAACTGTTTCCGCTGCTGCCCCGCCTGCCGGTGCGGCGGCGACGGTTGTAGGAAAAGGAGGGACGGAGCGGGGAATTGGCTCCCCATTCCGCCCGAACCGGTCCAAGGTGCGCCGATGGCCCTTCTCGGCAAACCCAACCAGCTGCGCATCGTGCGCTTCGCCCAGCCGGGATTCTATCTCGACGGCGGGAGCCACGGGGAAATCCTCCTGCCCGGCCGTTACATCCCTGCGGGAGCGGTGCCGGGAGGCACCCTTGAGGTGATGGTTTACCGCGACACCGAGGACCGGCTCGTAGCGACGACGGAAAGGCCACTCGCCTATGCAGGAGAATTTGCGGCGCTGCGGGTGGTGGGGCTGACCCGCGGCATCGGGGTGTTCCTCGACTGGGGACTGGAGAAGGACCTGCTCCTGCCGATCCGCGAGATGGCCGGCCCGCTCCAGCCGGGAGACAAGGCGGTCGTGCAGGTGATGGTGGATCCGCATACCGACCGACTGATGGCCACGGCGCGGATCAACCGCCGTCTCGACCTGACCCACGCCAATTACCACGAGGGCGAATCTGTCCGCCTGCTGGTGGCCAGCCGCAGCCCGATTGGCTACAACCTGATTGTCAACCATGCCCACCGCGGCCTGATATACCACACCGAGGTGGCCGGCTCGCTGACGGTCGGCCAGGAGGTGGCAGGTTTTGTGCGCGCCATCCGGCCGGACGGCAAACTTGACCTTGCGCTGGGGAAGGCCGGCTACCGGCGGATCGCGGCGCTCACGGAGCAAATCCTCGCCGCCTTGGAAGCCAAGGGCGGGCGCCTGCCCTATGGCGACAGCAGTATCCCCGAGGAAATCCGCGATGCCTTCGGCGTGAGCAAAAAAGCCTTCAAGCAGGCCATTGGCTCACTCTACCGCGACCGGCTGATTTCGATCGAGCCCGCTGGCATCCGGTTGGTGGGAAAGCAGCCGACCCCGCCCAGGCCGGCCCTGCAGGCCTGATCGCCCGGCCGCCGCCCCTCTCACTTCCGCAGGTTGCCATTGCACCGGAGGGGGTTTCCTGTTCGTTCGGCCCCGCATGGAACTCCTGCACAGTCTGCCTCTTTTCGGGACCGCCCTCGCCGCCGGTGCCATCAACGCCGTGGCCGGGGGAGGCAGCTTCTTCACCTTCCCTGCGCTCGTGCTGACCGGCATGCCTTCCATCCTCGCCAACGCGACCAGCACGGTGGCCGTGTGGCCGGGCTCGGTGGCCAGCGTGGGAGCCTACCGCGAAGACATCCGGCGGCAACGCCAGCTGCTGCCCGGCCTGCTGG
>CAISJA010000363.1 GCA_903885525.1 uncultured Opitutaceae bacterium | reverse complement strand
CTGGCCCTTGCGTTCGCAGACCGTGCCGATGTTGGCAACGATCACCTCATCATCCCGGAAGCCGTGCTTGCGGCGCATGTCCGCCTTGGAGTGGCGGGTGCGGAAGTGCTCAATGCCGTCGAGACGGATCCAGCTTGGGACGGTGCGGAAGTTGCCCCGGAGATTGTCGTCGGCATGGTAGGCGCGGGTGGCCTTGCAGAGAAAAAGGGTGCGGGTGGCCCCGCCGAGCGCAGCGTGCACGCGGGGGTGCAGGGCGAGGTTGAGCGAACCCTCAAAGCAACGGAAGACGGAGGTGCTCTCGTGGATGTAGAAGAGCGAGGGCCGCCCTGCGGCCCGGGCGAGCAAGATGCCCCAGAAGCTGAGCAGGGTGTTGCCGACAACCAGGTCGACGCCGCTCCAGTCGATCCTCTCTCCGAGGGCGGCAAGTTCGCGGTCAAAGGCGGCGGCGTCGCGGGCGGCGAAGAGCGGGCCGAGGGGGATGACGGTCAGCCGGGCGCCGAGCGCCTCGTAGGCGCTCCGGAGCGGGCCGTCCTGGGCGGCGAGCACCTCGAGGGTGAAGCCGGCGTCCCGGGCCATCCAGGTGGCGTACTCCAGCAGAAAGAGCGGCGCGCCCTCGAGGTTGAGGTTATGGGTGAGCAGCAGCAGGCGGAGCCGGCCGGCGCGCCCGACCCGGGCGGAAACATCGGAGCAGCAGCGGAGCCGGGCGCCGTCGAGCCGCCAATGCGGGCTGAAATACGGATCGCGGTAGCCGGGGTAGCGATCGAGCCAGGCGATGTGTTCGGACTCGTCGAAGGTGACGCCGCGCGTGGCGCTGCCCCAGTGCATCAGCTTCGCCTGCGGGGTGTAGAGCACCCGCTGGCCGGCGCTCCGAACGCGGAGGCAGTAGTCCACGTCGTTGTAGGCGACGCCGAAATCCTGTTCGTCGAAGCCGCCGAGCTGCCGGTAGAGGCTGGTGCGGGTGAGGAGGCAGGCCCCGGTCACGGCGGAAACTTCCCGGGCGGCCTCATGCCAGGCCACGGGTGCCTTGGCTGCTTCGATCCGGGCGAACGGCGTGTCGGCCAGACCGCCGTGCGGGCCGATCACGATGCCGGTGTGGTTGAGCGTGCGGTCGGGGAAGACTAGCTTGGCGCCCACGACGCCCACATCCGCCTGGGTGAACCAGCCCGCCATCGCCTCCAGCCAGCCGGGCGCCAGGGCGTTGACATCGTTGTTCAGGTGCAGCACGAGCGGGGTATCCAGGTGCGGCAGCGCGGCGTTGACCAGCCGGGAGTAGTTGAAGGGGGCGTGCGGATCCGCGAGCCGGACGACGGTGCAGCGCAGGTCCGGGCGTTGCTGGATGCGTCCGAGATAGCGCACGGCGTCGGCGTCGCGCGAATGGTCGTCGACAATCACCAGCCGCACATGACGCCAGTCCACGGTCTCTTCGAGGAGCTCGATGCATTCCTGCAGGAGATGCAGGCGGTCGCGGGTGGGGATGACAATGGTGACGGGCAGTTGCGCCAGCACGTCGCCGCTCCAGCGGAGCTGGTGGAAGCACAGCCGGCGGTGGTGGCCGGCCTCGGGCAGGAAGGGGGCGGCAGCCCAGCCCCGGCGGGCGGCGGCGGCGGCGAGGGCGCGGCGGGCCTGTTCGTAGGCGGGAGCAGCGAGGGCCAGTTCCGCGGGCACGCCGGCATCGGCATGATAGCAGACGAGCGGCACGTGGGCGACCTGGGCCGGGGCGAGGCTGTCGCCGAGCCGGAGCAAGAGATCGTACCACGGCACCTGGTCGAGGGAGCCGGCAAAACCGCCAAGCGCCACGGCGCGGGTGCGGCGAAGCACAGCGAGCTGGCCGGGGAAAAGGCCCGACAAGGCGAAAGCGGGGCTCCACTCGGGCTTGAAAACAGGGTCGCGGCGCCGGCCGGCCTCATCCATCCGGTCCTCGTCGGTATAAACCAGTTCGAGCGCGGTGTCGGCGGCGAACCGCTCGGCGATCTCGAGCAGCGCATCGGCGGACAGGCGGGCGTGGCCGGGCAAAAGCGCGAGCAGTTCGCCGGCCGAGGCCTGCAGGGCGGCATTCAGCGCGGCGGTAAAGCCGCCCGCCTCTGGGGCGGGTGCCGG
>CAISJA010000362.1 GCA_903885525.1 uncultured Opitutaceae bacterium | reverse complement strand
GGCTCTTGATCTCCATCAGGGTCGCGGCCATGACGAAAAATTCCCCGGCCACCTCGAGTTGAAGGTCCTTCAGGGCATGGAGGGCCTCAATGTACTGGCGGGTGACCGACTCGATCGGGATGTCGTAGATGTCCAGTTCGCTCTTCCGGATGAGAAAGAGGAGCAGGTCGAGGGGACCCTCGAACACGGGCAATTTGATGCGATAGTCGGCTTCGGCAACCACGGTGCCAGTCGAGGGGGTGGCCGTGCGCTCGGCAACGTAATTTTCCCGCCCGGCCGTGAGGAGGGAAAAGCGGGGCACCCGCACGGAACCAAGGCGGGATAACCCCGCCGGCCCGGGCGGACGGCACAGCCTCGCCTCTCCCGCCTGCGTGGCCCTGAATCCGTGCTCTGGCCGGCACTCCGCTCTCCCGCGCCGGCCTGGGCGGCCCACCGGGGGCGGCCCGCATCCAGACATCGATGATAAGCAAATTTATTCAAGCCTGTTAGAGCGCAACGTGAACGCAGGCGCGGCGGCATTGGACCTCAACACCCCCGGCCCCGTGCCGATATGCGAAGTTCATCCCAACACGCCATGAGCCGATCCTTTCATCTGAGGACCAAAATCCTCAATCTCGCCATCCTGCCGGCCCTGATTGTCCTGGCCACCTGTGCGGTCACCATGTTTGTGCAAAAGGAGGTGTTGACGGGGAAAATTACGGATGCGATCCAGCAGCAGTCTTACAGCGAAGCCAGCAAGGTTTCGCACGCCGTCTACCTGCTCTGCGCCAGCACGGCGGAGCAAACCCAACGGGCCCTGGAGAAGAGCATGGATTTTGCCCTGCATGAGGTTGAGCGGGCCGGGAACCTGCACTTGGGCACGAGATTGCAGGACTGGCCGCATGACCCAGAGAGCTCCGGGGCGGAAAGCAGCCTTTCGCTGCCGGAAGTCTTGTTGGGGGAAGCACCCCTGGTGGTTGTGAAGAAAAGCTCGGACCCCGCCGGCCTGGTGGACGAAGTGGCCAAGTATACCGGATACCGCTGCTCGATTTATCAGCGTGTGAACGAGGCGGGCGACATGCTCTGCATCGCCACTACTTTGCAGGCTCAGGAGGGGGTGCGTGCAGTCGGAACCCGCCTGTCCGCCGCAGGGCAGGACAACCTGCCCAATCCCCTGATCCAATCGGTCTTGCAAGGTGAGTCTTACCAAGGGCGCGCCTGGGTGCTGAAGGAGTGGCAGGTCACGGTGAACCGTCCGCTCTGGGACCAGGCCCACGCGAAAGTCATCGGCATGATCCAGGTGGGGGCTCCCCTCCGGGAAGTCACCAAAGGGTTGCACGATGCCGTCATGAAAATCGTCCTGGGCAAGACCGGGTACGTCTACGTCTTGCAGGCCAACGGCGCGAACCGGGGGCAATACCAGATCTCCTCCGGCGGCAAACGGGATGGAGAAAACATCTGGGAGGCCAACGATGCCAGCGGACGCAAGTTTATCCAGATCATCACCCGGAAGGCGCTCCTGACCAAGGATGGCTCGGTGGACTACGAAAATTATGAATGGCAGAACCCGGGCGAAACAAAACCCAGGAAGAAATTTGTGGCCCTCACCTATTTCGCCGCGTGGGACTGGCTCATCGGTGCCAGCGCCTATGAGGATGATTTCGCCGGCATCCGGACCGATTTGGGCCAGGCCATCCAGGATATGGCCCGCTGGGTGGGTATCGCGGCCGGGCTGGTTGCCGTCATCGCGGCACTGTCCGGCTTCTTTCTGGCGAACGGAATCACCCGGCCCATCAATGCCATCATCGCCGACCTCGGGGATGGTGCCAGGCAGATCAACGAAGCGGCGGCCCAGGTCTCCGGCAGCAGCCAGTCCCTGGCCACGGGTTCGAGCGAGCAAGCCTCCTCCCTTGAGGAGACCAGCGCGTCCCTCGAGGAGATGTCCAGCATGAGCAAACGCAATGCCGAGGGGGCGCACCAGGCGAACGAGTTGGCCCAGCAATCGCGCGAGTCGGCCGATTGCGGAGCGCAGGACATGACGACCATGGACGCGGCCATGCAGGACCTGAAGACGGCGGGCGGCGAGATCGCCAAGATTATCAAGACCATCGATGAAATCGCCTTCCAGACGAATATCCTCGCGCTGAACGCCGCCGTCGAGGCGGCCCGGGCGGGGGCGGCGGGAGCAGGTTTCGCGGTGGTGGCGGAAGAGGTCCGTGCGCTGGCGCAGCGCTCCGCCGTCGCCGCCAAGGAAACGGAAACGATGATCAGCTCGGTCATCGAGAAGACCGGGCAAGGCGTGATGTTGAGCTCCCGCGTCTCCTCGCGCCTACGCGAGATCGCCGGGAAAGTGCATCAACTGGAGTCTTTGGTGGCCGAGGTGGCGACAGCCAGCCACGAACAGAGCCAAGGAGTCGGCCAGATCAATGATGCCATCGGGGCCATGGAGCAGGTCGTGCAGCGCAATGCAGCCGTCGCCGAAGAAAGCGCGGCGGCCGCCGAGAAATTGAACGCCCAGGCGGGGCGGATGGATCAATCGCTGGTCCGACTGCAGCAAATGGCCTAGCCCGGAGCCCGGGCCGGCGTGTTGGGCGGATATCGGGCCGGGGTGGGCGGCGTCGATCCGGGGCCAGTGGGCGGCCGCGCCGCTGCGTTGCCTCACGGGCGGCGGCGGCGGCGGGCGTAGGAGACGGACACCACGAGCAGCACCACGCCGAGCACGAGGGTGGAGCTGATGCGGTAGATGAGCTCCAGCCGCGCCAGATCGACGAGGAAGACGTAGACGATGGTGGCGAGGAGGGTGAGGATGCCCATCCAGCGGTACTTGCGGTTATGCAGCAGGGCGCTGGCCAGGAAGTAGGCACCGGCGGCGGCCAGCCAGGAAACGCTGACCCAGCCCGGGGGCACGGTGTGGTAGAGGCCGTAGGGAATGATCACCATGGCCGCCCCGAGATAGCCGTTGCGCATCAATTCGGTCCGCAGTTCGAGGCGTTCCTGCTGCCAGTTGAGGATGCGCGCGATGGCCAGGGCCACGAGCGCGAAGCTGAGGTTGACCAGTCCGGCGGCGGGGGCGAGCAGCAGGTAGAGCAGGTAGATCCCGCCGTAGATGAACACATTGGCGACCACGATGATCTTGGACCGGAACCAGACGGCGGTCGCGGCCACGAGCAGGCTCTGCCAGGCCAGCCAGCCGAAGAAGTCCGGCGAAGGAAAGTGCGCGAAGAGGGCGGCGCTGAGCGCCAGGTAGCCGAGGCAGGCGTAGAGGGCCGTGGCCACCAGGCTGCGGTGGTGGTTCCAGGCCAGCAGGGCCGTGGTCATGAAACCGAGGGACAGCGTGCCGAGAATCCACCAGGCGTCGGCGGGATAGTAGAGGTAGCAGTTCAGCGAGGCGAGCAACATGGCGCCCAGGCCGTTGGCCAGCACGCGGATCAGGCGGGAGCAGAGCCCGTCCGCTTCGTCGGACCGGAAAAATTCCACTGCGGCAAAGAGAGTGGCATACCCCGCCAGATAAAACAGATTGCCCTCCGGGGTGGCCACCGGATGGAACGGGTGGCCGAGGAGCGGATTGCCGAACAGCCAGAGCAGGTGCGCCGCGTAGGCCAGCAGCAACGTGACATGGAGCAGCCGGTGCCATTGATGGTGGCGGAAGAAATAGACCGCCGTCGCCGCGGTCCCGAGCGTGATGCCCAGCGTGAGGGGCGCCGAGTCGCAGATCAGGGCGGTGGCGAGACTGAGGATGGCCACAAGGATGGCGGTCAGTTCACTGCGCTGGCGGTGGGCCACCTGAAACTGCACCGCGAGCACGAGCACGAGCAGGAGGGCGCCGGGCGCGGTGCCGGCGATGAAGGGATTGGTGCTGAAAAAATGCAGGCGCAGCGTGGCGAAGTAGAGCAGGAACAGGGCGCCGCCAAACAGGATCGGGGCGATTTGCGGCAGGGTCGGGCGCCAGCGCCGCGCCAGCAGAAACAGGAGGCCGACGGCGGCATAGCCGATCAGGCAGGGGACGATGCTCGGCAGGGTGGCGAAGGGATAGGTGACGAGGAAGGCTAGGCCGCAGATCAGGGCAACGACGCCGATGCGGGCCATCCACGTTTCGCCGATTTCCATTTCGAGACCCTCTTCCTTTTCCTGCGCGGTGGGCCCGGCCGGTGCGGCGGCGGAGCCGTGGGGGGCCGTCCCGGCGGCGAGAATAGCCTCCACGTCCGCCTCCGAGAGCGGTTGGAAGCGCAGGTAGGCTTCCAGCCGGGCCAGCCGCGCTTCAAGCCGGCGCAGGTCGCCGGGGCGGGGAGCAGTCGCGTCCGGGGGGGGCGGCTGGAGGTTGGGCTCGGGGGTAGCCATGCGCGGAACTGGTGCCGTGGAACCAGCGGGGGTCTGACGGGCGGAGTATTCCCGCTGCGGCGCCGGCCCGTCAAGGGGCCTCGGTGCGCATTTTTTGCGAACTTACGCCGACGGGTTGCGTCGCAGCAGCGCGAGGTAAAAGCCGTCGGTGTCGAGGGTGCCAGGCAGCAGGGTCCGGCCGAGCCCGTCGGAGACGGCCCCGACTTCGCGGGGGGGGGCCTCGGCCTGAAAATCACCGCGTCCGGCCAGAAACCCGGCCACCACATCGTGGTTTTCGCTGCGCGCCAGCGAGCACGTCGCGTAGACCAGCAGGCCGCCAGGGCGGACCCGGGGG
>CAISJA010000361.1 GCA_903885525.1 uncultured Opitutaceae bacterium | reverse complement strand
GGAAAATGTTTCTCCCGCAGGTCGTGAAATCCGCGCGCGTGATGAAGCGCTCGGTCGCCTACCTCACACCGTTCATGGAGGAGGAGAAACGCCTGCACGTCGCCGGCGGCGGCACCGCGAAGCCCAACGGCCGCGTCCTCATGGCCACCGTCAAGGGCGACGTCCATGACATCGGCAAGAACATCGTCGGCGTCGTGCTCGCGTGCAACAACTACGAGGTCATCGATCTCGGCGTGATGGTGTCGTGCGAAAAAATCCTCACCACCGCCCGCGAACAAAACGTGGACATCATCGGCTTGAGCGGCCTCATCACGCCGTCGCTCGACGAGATGGTGCATGTCGCCAAGGAAATGAAACGCGAGGGTCTGCGGCTTCCGCTGCTCATCGGCGGCGCCACCACCTCCGCCGCCCACACCGCCGTCAAGGTCGCTCCCGAGTACGACGAGCCGGTCGTCCATGTGCTCGACGCCTCGCGCGTCATCGGCGTCGTCTCCGCCCTTCTCAGCCGGGAGCAGCGTCCCGCCTTTGCCGCCGACCTCAGCGCCCGGCAGGCCGCCTCGCGCGCCGAGTACGCCGCCCGCCAAGGTGCCCGGAAGCCGCTGGCCCTCGCGGAAGCGCGGGAGCGCGCCGAGAAATTCAACTGGGCGGAGATCGACATCCCGCAGCCCGAATTCCTGGGCACCCGCTCGTATGCCTCGGAGCCGCCGGAGTCCCTGGCCCCTGGGGTCGGGCACCTGGACCTGCAGGAAGTGGCGAGCTACGTCGACTGGGGCCCGTTCTTCTCCGCCTGGGAACTCCACGGCCGCTTCCCCGACATCCTGCGGGACCCCGTCGTGGGCGAAGAGGCCAGCCGCCTCTACGCCGACGCCCAGGTGCTCCTCCAGCGGATCATCGCCGAGCAGCGGTTCGTCGCCCGCGCCGTCCTCGGCTTCTGGCCCGCCAATGCCGTGGGCGACAGCATCGAGGTCTACCCCGACGCATCGCGCGCCACCGTCCGCACCCGTTTCCACTTCCTCCGGCAGCAGGGTGCCAAGCCCGCCGGCCAGCCCAACCATTGCCTCGCCGACTACCTCGCCCCGAAAGCCGGCGGCCGGGCCGACTATCTCGGCGGCTTCGCCGTCACCAGCGGCCACGGCGTCGACGCCTTCGCCGCTGAATTTGCCGCCAAACACGACGACTACTCGGCCATCATGGTCCAGGCGCTGGGCGACCGCCTCGCCGAGGCGCTCGCCGAACTGATGCACAAGGCCGCCCGCGACGCCTCCGGCTACGGCCGGACCGAGAATCTGCCGATGGCGGACATCCTCCGGGAAAAGTACCGCGGCATCCGCCCCGCCCCCGGCTATCCCGCCTGTCCCGACCACACCGAGAAGCGGACGCTGTTCGACTTGCTGCAGGCTGAGCAGGCGACCGGGATCCACCTCACCGAGTCTTTCGCCATGACCCCCGCCAGCGCCGTCAGCGGCTTTTATTTCAACCACCCCGGTGCAAAATATTTTGCCGTCGGCAAGCTCGCCCGCGACCAGGTCGAGGACTACGCCCGGCGCAAGGGCCTCCCCGTGCCCGAGGCGGAGAAATGGCTGGCGCCCTATCTCGACTACTGAGGCCGGAGCGCGGCAACCAGGCGCGCCCCGGCCGCCGCCGGGCGGCGCACTGCTCGCTTGCGCCGGCAGGGCCTCCCCGCTGTGCTGGCGGCGGCCACCATGTCCCCCGCCGCCTCCCACGCGACCTTCGAATCTTTCCAGACGGAGCTCACCATCCTCGTCGCCCGCTTCGACGGGCAGCACCCGACCTTCACCTCCCCCGAGTACAACGAGGCCACCCTCCGCGCGGATTTCCTCGACCCCTTCTTCCGGGCGCTGGGCTGGGATGTGGGTAACCACAAGGGGCTGATCCACACCGAGCGCGAGGTCGATATTGAGGTGCGCAACTCCATGTCGGGCCGGCAGACCCGCGCGGACTATGTCTTCCGTGTCGCCCGCACCGACCGCTTCACCTGCGAGGCGAAAAAGCCCGCCGAGGTCCTCCACGACCGCCATATTTTCCAGGCCAAGCGCGATGCGTATAACCGCGGCATCCCGCTCGCCCTGCTCTCCGACTTTGCGGAGCTGAAAATCTACATCGTGGGCGCCCGCCCCATCCTGAGCGAACCTCATACCGGCGAATGGAAAATCCTCCACTTTCGCCACTACCCTGAGGCCGCCCGCGAGCTCTGGGATCTCCTCGCCTATCCCAATGTCGTGGCCGGCAGCATCGACCGGCTGATCGACTCGCTGCCCAAGCGCGCGCTCAAGCCCAAGGGCCGCCAGGGTTGGCTCATCAAGCCCGACCGCACCCGCGCGCTCGACTCCGATTTCCTCAATTTCCTCGACGGCGTCCGCCAGCAGCTCGGCTCTGACCTCCTCAAGCACAACGACCGCGCCGACCTGCTCCAGGGCCACCGGCTCAATGAGGCCGCCCAGCGCATCATCGACCGCCTCGTCTTCCTCCGCATCTGCGAGGACCGCGGCATCGACACCGGCACCCTGCTCGAAACCCTCTTCGGCGGCTGGTTCCGCCAGCAGCCGGAGTCGGCGCAGCCCCGGCTGCGCAAAGTCTCGCACCAGACCCATCTCCGCTTTGGCCGCGGCGCCATTGAAGAGGACCCGGGCAACCTCTACCAAACCACACGCCCGCCGGCCGAGGGCGGGCTCTACCGCGAACTGGTTGAGCACGTCCGCGCCCTCGACCAGCGCCCGCCCTCGTACAAG
>CAISJA010000360.1 GCA_903885525.1 uncultured Opitutaceae bacterium | reverse complement strand
TCGCGACCGACGCCAAGGGCTTGATCACCGAGTTCAACAAGGGGGCGGAGCACCTCTTGCGTTATACGCCGGACGAGATGATCGGAAAGCGGACGCTGGATTTTCTTCGTGACTACGCCGAACTCGTGGCCGGTGCGGTCATGCTTTCGCGGAAAACCGGGCAGGCGGTAGAACCGGGGACGGAAGTGTTCCTGGCCGGGGCCCGCGACGGTCTGCTGGGCGAGACGGAGTGGAGCTACCTTCGCCGGGACGGGATCGGGATTCCCGTGCTCCTGAGCATCACCGCATTGCGGGATGAGGGGGGGGCGACCACCGGCCTGCTCTGTCTGGCGCAGGATCTGACGGAGCGCAAGCGGACGGAAGAAGCCCTGCGCATCACCGGGCGCCGCCTGTTGGAAGCGCAGAAGATCGCGCGGTTGGGCAACTTCGAGTTCAGCCCGGAGGACCGGGATTTGGCCTGGTGGTCGGACGAGCTCTTTCGGATCTTTGGCTTGGTCCCCGAGGCCCGTCCGGTCCCGGCGGAGGAGTTTTTCTCCAGGGTGCATCCGGACGACCGGGAGGGGCTGCGGACCGTAATCGGGCAAGCCATCACCGCCCAGACCAAGTACCGGCACGAATACCGGATCCGGCGGCCCGATGGTGAGGAACGCTACCTCTACGACGAGGGGCAGATGGTCGTGAATGAGGATGGGAAGCTGCTCCGCGTCCAGGGCGTGATCCAGGACATCACCGAGCGCAAGCAGCTGCTGGATCACCTCGCCCATGTCCGGGACCAGGCCCTCGAAGCCTCGCGCCTGAAGTCTGAATTTCTGGCCAACATCAGCCATGAGCTGCGCACCCCGATGAACGGCATCATCGGCATGTCCAGCATCCTGCTGGAGGGCCGGCTGACGGCGGAACAGGAGGGGATGGGCCGCGTGATCCAGAACAGCGCCGAAAACCTCCTGACGATCATCAATGACATCCTCGATTTTTCCAAAATGGAGGCGGGCAAGATGCGCATCGAGACGAGTGATTTCGACCTCCGGGAACTCGTCGAGGAGTGCCTGGGCATCCTGGCGCTCCGGGCCCGGGAGAAGAAGCTGGAGCTGCTCTGCGATTTTGGTTTGGAGGAGACGACCCGGATGCACGGTGATGCGGGACGGATCCGCCAAGTCCTGACCAACCTGGTGGGCAACGCGATCAAGTTTACGGAATCCGGCGAGGTGGAGGTGGGGGTGCGGCCCGTCGCCGCCCCGCTCGGGCGCAGCGGATTCCGCATCGAGGTGCGCGACAGCGGAATCGGAATACCGGTGAGCCAGCAGCAAAGACTTTTTCAAGCCTTCAGTCAGGTGGATGGCACCCACACGCGACGCTTTGGCGGCACGGGCTTGGGGCTGGCCATCTCCCGCCAGTTGGTGGAACTCATGGAAGGACAGATAGGATTGACGAGCCAGCCCGGCCTAGGCTCCATCTTCTGGTTCCAGTTAGAGCTGCCCCAGCTGCCGTCTTCCAACGAGGCCATACTGGCTACACTGCCTCCCGGTTGGAAAATCCTCGTTTCCCAACCTCATGCCGGCAGTCGGGCGATCGTGCAGCGTCTGCTAGAGCGGAGGGGATGCTCCGCTCGCGGCGCTGCGGGCGAGGTGGAGACCATCCGCTGCCTGCGGGAGGAGGCCCGGACCGGCCGGCCGTATGATTTCGCCATTCTGGATCAGGATCAGACCGATGGCAGCGGCCTGGCCCTCGCCCGTCAAATCAGGGCCGATCCAGAGTTGGCCGAGGTTGGGTTGATCCTGCTGGGTCCGGCCGGACTTGTGCTGGAGCCGGCGGAAGAGGCACGGGCGAGATTCCGCGCGGTCTTGCCCAAGCCTGTACGCTTTGGCCATCTGCTGCGCGCCCTGTTGCAGGCACAGTCGGTTGCGGCAGGCGCGGGGCCCGCGGCGGGCGGGGCGGGGCTTCCTGCTCCGGCCGAAGCTCCCGCCGGCGGGTGCCGCCTGCTCGTGGCCGAGGACAATGAGGCAAACCAGATCGTCATCCGGCACATGCTGGCGCTGCTTGGTCACGAGGCAGTCATCGTGCCCCATGGCCTGGCTGCGATCGAGGCATTGCGGACGGACCGGTTTGATGCGGTGCTGATGGATTGCCAGATGCCGCAGTTGGATGGGTATGAGACGACACGGCGGCTGCGCACCGGAGCGGTGCCGGGCTTGCGGGCCGACCTTCCGATCATCGCCTTGACCGCCTATGCTCTCCCGTCGGACCGCGAAAAATGTCTCTCGGCTGGCATGAGCGAATATCTGACCAAACCGGTCCGACTGGACCGCCTCCGGGATATTTTGGGCAAATTTGGCCTCGCGGCGTCCGTTTCGCCGCCGGTCGCGCCGGCTCCCCCGGCTCGGATGGAGGTGCCTGCCACCCCGGCCGCACCGTTGGATGAATTGGATTTGCCGCAGGTGGAGGAGCTTCAGGGGCTGCCCGGGCGGGAGTTTCCGACCTTGCTCGAGGATCTGATCAAGATCGTGGGGGCGGAGGCACCCGGAAGCCTGCGGCTGCTCCGCGGCCACGCCGAGCAGCGCGAAGCCCAGAACCTGGGCAAGCTGGCCCATAAGCTGGCGGGCAGTTTCGGCAATGTGGGTGGCCGGCGGATGCGCGAGGAGGCGCTCAAGCTCGAGCGTCTTGCGAAAACCGGGAACTGGGATGAAATCCTGCCGGCATTGGAAAGATTGGAAAACACCTGGCCCCGCCTCGAAGCCCGGCTGGACGGGCTGCGGCAGACCCTCCCGGGCGGCGGCGGGGGCAAGCCCGTGTGCTGACCCCGGGGCGGCCGGCCCGGTCGAGGAACAGATTCCCCGGCCTGCGCTGCGGCGTGCGGGCCGTTCGGGCGCATGCGCAAGCTGCGGCCGTCGGGAACCAAAATCAGTCCTCGCCCTGCCGGGTGGAGCGGGCGGGTGGGCGCAAGGACCCGAGGTAACGCACGAGGCCGTTTACCTGGCGGTCATTGAGCCATTCATGGCCCGCCATGGGTGAACCGGGGAGGCCGAATTTGATCACACGTGCGAGCCGGCGCTCCCCCCCGAGTGCCGCCTCCTCCGGCGCGGGCAAGCGGGTGAGGTCCAGCGGGAGGGTGTGCAGCCGGTGGGCGAGCGGCCCGTCGCCGCGGCCGGTTTCGCCGTGGCAGTTGGCGCAGAGCGCAAGAAACAGGCTCCGGCTCTGGGCCGGGCTGATGGACTCCGCCCGGGCCGGTTGCCAGTCAGCCAAGAGGTCCGCCCGGGCGGGCGAGGTCGCCGCGCCGGATTGGGAGAGGTAGGCCACCAGGGCCGCGCCCC
>CAISJA010000359.1 GCA_903885525.1 uncultured Opitutaceae bacterium | reverse complement strand
GGGGCGTGATGCCGTGCTCCCGATTGTAGGCGATCTGCCTTTCCCGACGGCGCGCCGTCACCTCCAACGTTCGTATGATGGACTGGGTCCGCACATCGGCATAGAAGATCACCCGCCCCTTCTCATGGCGGGCGGCACGCCCCGCCGTCTGCAGCAAACTGGTCTCGCTCCGCAGGAATCCCTCCTTGTCGGCGTCCAGAATCGCCACCAGAGCCACCTCGGGCAGGTCCAATCCCTCGCGCAGCAGGTTGATCCCCACCAGCACGTCGAAATTGCCTTTCCGCAGGTTGCGCAGGATCTCCACCCGCTCCAGGGCGTCGATGTCGGAGTGCAGATACTCGACCCGGATGCCGGACTCGCGCAGATGGCTCGTGATGTCCTCGGAGAGCCGCTTGGTCAGCGTGGTCACCAGGACACGCTCGCCCTGGGCGGTCGCGGCCCGGATTTCCCCAATGAGATTCTCCACCTGCCCGTGGGTCGGGCGCAGGGTGATTTCGGGATCGAGCAATCCCGTGGGCCGGATGACCTGCTCCGCGATGACCGCCGAACGCTCGAGCTCGAACTTGGCCGGCGTGGCCGAGACGTACACGGTCTGGCCGGTGACCTGCTGGAATTCGGCGAAGCTCTGCGGACGGTTGTCCAAGGCGGAAGGCAGACGGAAACCGAAGTTCACCAGGGTCGTTTTCCGGGCAATGTCGCCCTGGTACATCCCCCCGATCTGGGGCACCGTCACATGGCTCTCGTCCAGGAAGAGAAGAAAAT
The DNA here is from genome assembly GCA_903885525.1 of uncultured Opitutaceae bacterium. GTDB lineage: Bacteria > Verrucomicrobiota > Verrucomicrobiia > Opitutales > Opitutaceae > Didemnitutus. Next base: position 3,372 of record CAISJA010000359.1, on the reverse strand, counting down.
CCTTGGGGAAAAAATCGATCAGGCAGAAAGGCCGGTCTCCGGCCTTTCGACCCGTGAGGTGGCGCGAGTAATTCTCGATCCCGTTGCAAAAGCCCATCTCCTGCAGCATTTCCAAGTCGTAGGCGCAGCGCATCCGGATGCGCTGCGCCTCCAGGTATTTTTGCTGGCCTTCAAAGTATGCCACGCGCTCCTCCAGCTCGGCCTTGATGCCGGACAGGGCACCATCGAGCTTGCCCCGGGTGGTCACATACTGGTTGGCGGGGTAGAGATCAAACTGTTCGATTTTGCGCAAGACCTGGCCGGTGAGAGGCACAAATTCCGTCAGCGCCTCGATCTCGTCGCCAAAAAACTCCACCCGCAGGCCGTGCTCGAGGTAGGCCGGCAGGACGTCCACCACATCGCCGCGCACCCGGAAGGAGCCGCGCTTCAGCTCGTAGTCGTTGCGTTCATAGAGATTGTCCGCCAGCCGTTCCAGGAACTTGTTGCGCCCGAGCCCCGGGCCGCGCCGCAACGGGATCCGCATGGCGGTGAACTCCTCCGGCGAGCCGAGGCCGTAAATGCACGACACGCTGGCCACCACGATCACATCCCGCCGGCTGACCAGCGAGCTGGTGGTCGAGATGCGCAGCCGCTCGATCTCCTCATTGATGGAGGAGTCCTTCTCAATGAAGGTGTCGCTCGACGGCACGTAGGCCTCGGGCTGGTAGTAGTCGTAGTAACTGACGAAGTACTCGACGGCGTTGTCGGGAAAGAAATTCTTGAACTCCGAGTAAAGCTGCGCCGCCAGGGTCTTGTTGTGGGAAAGGATCAGCGCCGGCCGGTCGAGCCGGGCGATGATGTTCGCCATCGTGAAGGTCTTGCCCGAGCCGGTCACGCCGAGCAGCGTCTGGTCGCGGTGGCCCGCCTGGAGGGAACGGACCAGGGTTTCGATCGCCTGGGGTTGGTCGCCGGTGGGCGTATAATCGGCGCGAAGCTTGAACATGTTTCGGCCGCGACAGTCGCCCGCCCCGGCCCCTTCCACAAGCGTGAAGATGGCCCTGCGCAGCGGGAGCGGGCAGATCCGGCCCGCCCGGCACCAGCCGGTAGGGGGGCTCATCACCGCGACTCCACCCGCAATAAGGCGGATTCATGCATGTCCGGGCCGTGGGGAAGCCGTTGCTATGACGCGAACCGCGACCCAGTCTGTCCGCCAACCAATCCCCCGGGCTCCCGCCCCCAACCCTTCGTCCCCATGTCGCTGCACCACTCCATCTACGATTCGCCCGTCTTTCGCCAAGCCTGCCGCCAGTTCGACCTCGCCGCCGACATCCTCGGCATGGAAACCGGCGTCCGCGAGCGCACCAAGCAGCCCCGCCGCTGCCTCACCGTCATGCTCCCCGTCCGCCTGGATAACGGCAAGATCGAGACCTTCGAAGGCTATCGCGTCCAGCACAACATCTCCACCGGTCCGGCCAAAGGAGGCATCCGCTTCCACCAGGACGTCACCCTCGGCGAGGTCGCCGCGCTGGCCATGTGGATGAGCTGGAAATGCTCGCTCGTCGGACTCCCCTTTGGCGGCGCCAAGGGCGGCGTGGTCGTGAACGCCCGCGACATGTCCACCGGCGAACTCGAGCGCCTTTCCCGCCGCTACATGCAGGAAATCGCCACCTTCATCGGGCCCAACCTCGACATCCCCGCCCCGGACGTCGGCACCAACGAGCAGGTCATGGCCTGGATGATGGACACCTATTCCAACCACGTCGGGCACTACGATCCGGGCGTCATCACCGGCAAGCCGATCGCCCTCGGCGGTTCCCTCGGCCGGCGTGAAGCCACGGGCGAAGGCGTATCGTGGTTCACCCAGGCCTATCTGACGGATGCCGGCCTCAAGGCCGCCGACACCACGGTCGTGGTCCAGGGGTTCGGCAACGTCGGCAGCGAAACCGCCCTCGCGCTCGCCGCCTGGGGCGCCAAAATCGTGGGGCTCTCCGATTTCACCGGCGGCGTCGCGAATCCCCGGGGCCTCGATGTCAAGGACGCCCTCGCCTACGTCGCCGCCAACCGGTCGCTGCAAGGCTATCAGGGCGGCGAGACCGTCACCAACGCGGAATTGCTGGAGCTCCCCTGCACCGTCCTCATCCCCGCCGCCCTCGAGCGCGTCATCACCGAGCAGAACGCCGGCCGGCTCCAGTGCCGCTTCATCGCGGAGGGGGCCAACGGCCCGACCACCAACGAGGCCGACCTGATCCTCGCGCAACGGGGCGACATCGAGCTCATCCCCGACGTGCTCTGCAACTCCGGCGGCGTGATCGTCTCCTACTTTGAGTGGCTGCAGAACCAGTCGGCCTATTACTGGAGCAAGGAGGAGGTTTTTTCCAAGTTGCACACGATGCTCGCCAAGGCCAAGGCCTCCGTCGAGGGGACGAAAAAGAAATTCAACTGTACCCGGCGCACCGCCGCGCTTGTCCTCGGCATCGCCCGGGTCGCCGAAGCCAAGGCCAAGCGCGGCCTCTTCCCGTAAAACATCCACCTGCGCTCCTCGCTCCCTCCCCTCTGTTCCATCCCCGATCCCCGTTGCGTTTTTCGCTCGGTGCCGGCACAGACGCAGGCACCCGCCCCCATGCGCCTCTTCCCGGCCCTGCCCTGCCTGCTGCTGCTCAGCCTGCTTGCCGTCTTCGGCCAGGAATACGATCTCGTCATTCGTCACGGCCAGCTGATCGACGGCACGGGCCGCCCCGCCTATCCGGGCGATGTCGCGGTGCGCGATGGACGCCTCGCCGCCCTCGGCGCCGTGGCCGGCACCGGCCGCGTGGAAATTGACGCCCAGGGCCGCACCGTGGCCCCGGGCTTCATCGACGTCCACACCCACGCGGAGGACATCGCCGACCTGCCGGACGGGGAGAACTTTCTCCGCATGGGCGTGACGACCATCGTGACCGGCAACTGCGGCACCTCCACCCCCGATGTCGGCGCCTTCTTCCGCGCCCTGGCCCAGCAGCCCGTGGCGTTGAATGTGGCCACGCTCATCGGCCACAATACCGTCCGCTTCCAGGTCATGGGCGGCAGCTTTGCCCGGCCGCCTACGCCCGCCGAGCTGCAGCAGATGCGGGAGCTGGTGGACCGGGCCATGCGGGACGGTGCCGTGGGCCTGAGCACCGGCCTGATCTACCTGCCCGGCACCTTCGCCAAAACCGAGGAGCTGATCGAACTGGCCAAAGTCGCCTCCGCCCGGGGCGGCATCTACACCAGCCACCTGCGGTACGAAAACTACCGCATCCGGGAGGCCCTCGACGAAGTCATCCGCATCGCCCGCGAGGCGCACATCGCCGCCGAGGTCTCGCACCTCAAGCTCTCCGGCCCCAACGCCTGGGGCCAAGCCGCCGCCATCCTCGC
>CAISJA010000358.1 GCA_903885525.1 uncultured Opitutaceae bacterium | reverse complement strand
CGCCTGCTGGGCCGCCGCCAGACTCGGGGTGTTGGTCGTGGCGCCGGCGAGCAGGCCGGTGCCGGCCACCGCATCGACGCGCCCGAGCCGGATCAGGGCCACGGCCAGGAGCACCCCCAGCAGCACGATGGCGGCGGCGAAGAAATTCAGGCCGAGGCCGCGTGACTTCAGCAGGGCGAAGAATCCTGGGCCGATCTGCAAACCGAGGGTGTAGACGAACAGGATCAGGCCGAATTCGCGGACAAACTCCAGCACGCCGAGCTCGATGTTCAACCCGAAGTGCCCGAGAGTCAAGCTGGTGAACAGCACTCCGGCCACGCCCAGGCTGACGCCCCCCAGCTTGATTTTGCCGAGGGCCGTCCCGGTGGCGATGGCCACGGCGAGGATGAGCACAGTGCGGGCCACGGATTCATGCGTCAAAAGCTGAAGAAGCCAGTCCATCCTCTCATGCTAGCTGGGTGCGGGGAGACGCACACGGCAAATCTTGGCATATGTCGCGCGCGGGCCTGCCACGGGCGGGGCGCAGCCCCCCGGCCTTGGGTCTGCCCGCCGCGACCCGGGGCCGGGCGGAAATCGAACCGCGCTTGGGCCTATCGCCCCGGTGCCCCGGGTGCGGCCTGGGGCGCGAAGTTTCCGTTGCCTTCGTCGAGATAGCGGGCGCCGTTGACCTCGGCGACCTGCAGGTACTGGGACCAGGTGCCATCGGGCAGAGTGCGTCGGGCGGTCAGCCGCCTCAAGTCATAGGACTGTAGCGCGGGAGCCGGCACGGTGAGCGCCTCGCTCAGCACCCTCCCGTCCATTTTGGCGGCCGCTTCCTTCTGGCCGAGGAGCCAGAGGATCGTGGGAGCGACGTCGGTGTTGGCGGAGGGCAACGTGTCGGTGACACCGGACCGGAAATCCGGGCCGGCCGCGACGAGGGTGTTGTGCATGTCGTAGGCGCTGAGGCTGGCGTGGTTGCCCAGCTTGCTGCTCTTGGCGCCGAGATCGGAGACCTGCAGGCCGGGCGTGCCCAGGGCGCTCCGGCCGGTGCTCCAACGCAGAGATACGACCAGATCGGGCGCGTCGGGCGAATCGATGCGGGCCTCCGCCAGCGGGAAAGTCCCTTCCGCCGCGGTGCGGGAGAAGAGCACGCCGAGCCAGTCCTGTTTCTGGAGGTGCGCGGTCAGCCGGGCGAGGACGGCCGCATCATGGCCGCCGACGTAAACGAGGGAGCTGCCGCCGTTGCTCACGACCAGCACGTCGCCTTTCTGCAGACCGCCGGGAGCCGCGCGTTTGGTGGTGAAGCCGGCCACGGACAACTCGACCGCCACATCCACCTTGCGGTCGATGGTGGAGAAGCCGTGGTCGGAGACAACCACGACGTCGGTGCTGTCCCGGAGTCCACGCCGGTCCAGTTCGGCCAGCACGAGACCGAGCTGGGCATCGCTGCCGTGGATGGCCTCAAGCGACTGGACCGAGCCCGGCCCGGCGGCATGCTGGGAGCTGTCGGGTTCGGCGAGCCAGAGGAGGGAAAAGACCGGGACCTGGTCCTTCCAGAGGTATGAGAGCAGCGCCCGGGTGGTCCAGGCATCACGGGCCGACTTGTCGTCCCGCGCGGTGGCGGGGGGGAAGGCGCCGGCCACCTGCTCGAGGGCGGCCTGGCGGGCGCGGGGCGTGATTTCGCCCTGGGCGACAACGCACGCGGCCCCGGCGGCGTCGGCCCGGGGCGCGCGATCATGGAGCAGCACCACCTGCTTGCTGCCGGCGATGGCGGTGCTCAGGCCGCGGGACTGGAGGATTTCCGCCAGGGTGGGCCGGCCGAGGTAGTGTCCGCCGGTGACCGCATCGCCCTGGCGGATGACGGCGGGCACCTGCATCTCGACGATCTTCTGGGGGTCGATGGCCGGGCGGAAATCGTTGTTGGCAATGATGCCGCTGTGGGAGGGATAGGAGCCGGTGGCCAGCGCCGTGCCGTTGACCTCGGTGGAGCTGAGAAACACCGGGTGATGGCGGGAGAAGAAGACCCCGTCGGCCGCGAGCCGCGCGAGGTTCGGGGTGTTTTCGGGCGAGATGAAATCGGGGCGCATGCCGTCCCAGACGACCAGCACGACCCGGCGTTCGGCCGCGCTGGCGTCCAGCGCAATCGCACCGCACAAGGCCAGGGAGAGAAGAGGTCTAAGTTTCATGGGAGGAAAAGGAAGCCCTCCGGCGCGCCGGCCGGGGGGCGGTGGGAGTCAGGGGGTAGGCAAATCTCCGTGGTTCAAAATTCCGCCGAGAAGGTGAGGAAGTAGCTGCGCTCGGGGAGGACGTTGAAGGCGTCGGTGGTATAGGCGCTGGCGGCGGTGGCGCCGATGGTATCCAGTGACTGCACCTTTTGGTTGAAGAGATTGCTCACCTGGAGGCGAACCTTGAAGTTGTGCAGGAAGCCGTGGTCCAGGCGCCGGCCGTAGCCGACGGACAGATCACCCAGCCAGAAGCTGTCGCTCAGGGCCGTGCGGGAGGCGCCGCCGCCGGCAAGGTCGGGATTGGTGATCGTGTTGTAGACCGTCCAGGAACCGACAAATTTCTCGGTCAGGGAGGCGAAGAAGCCGGACTTCTGGTCGTAGATGAAACCGAAGGCGCTGGTGGCGGAGGGCACCTGGGGCACGTCGAGCTTCGAGCCTTTGAACGTGGCATTGTTGGTGGAGGCGTTGAGGTAGGCGCTGATGCCGCTGCCGAGGTAGTAGGTGGCCTCCATCTCGAATCCGCTGTAGTAGGCGCCGCGGGCGATGCCGTAGTAGGTCGGGTCGCCCGAGGAATCGGCCGGGCCGCTGTAGGCGTAATTCTTGAAATCGATCCAGTAGGCGTCGAAGTCGGCGCTGAACCGGTCGTTTTTGTACACCGCGCCGGCCTGGTAGTTGGTGGAGGTCTGGGGCTTGATGTTGATCAGGGGGAGGTTGGCATTGGCGACGTAGAAGGAGTTGGCTTCGCTTGGGGCCTGGAAGCCCCGGGCCACCTCGGCGTAGGCCGACCAGGTCTTGCCGCCCTGGTACTGGACCGTCAGCGAAGGGGTCGTTGCGGAGTCGGTGCGGCTGGCGATGAGGGCCTGGCGGCCGGAGGTCTGGTTGACGGTGGCGTTGAAGTCGCGCGTGAACCGGATGTACTTGGCGCCGGCGTTGATGTTGAGGTCAGGGGTGGCCTTCCACTGGTACTCGGCGAAATAGTTGAGGGTCTTGTTTTTGTCGACCAGGAGGTACTTGTAATCGTAGCCGATGGCGCCGGGCAGGGTCAGGGGGTTGCCGGCGGGCGCGGCGGCCTTGTAGAGGGCGGTGGAGGTCAGGTCGATGGCCTCGGCGCCGGTCGTGTCGTAATTCACGCCGTAGGTATAGCGGTGGTTCGTGGTCGAGTCGTACCAGAGGCCGGTCTTGAAGGTGCCGATGCTGTCGTCGTGGACCAGCTGGAAGGTGTCGCCGTAGGTCCGGTATTCGTTCAGCTTGATGGAGCCGAGCATCTGGCCGGCGGCGGTGCCGCTGCCCACTTTCGGTTTCTCGTGGCTCTTGTTGTTGTAGGAGTAAGTGTAGGCCTTGTCGGCCAGCGACCAACCGTTGCCGAGATTGGTGTCCAGGCCGATATACTCGAAGTCCGCTTTCTTGTCCTGGTAGTTGTATTTGCGGTTGAGGAGATCGAGGTGGTTGGCGGCATTGTCGTCCTTCAGACCGAAGTTGCGGCCGAACTGGTCGATTTGCTGCTGGGTGACGGTGCCGGGGTTGCCGAAACTGATCTTGTTGACGCTGCTCAGCAGGGTGATCGTGGTGCCCTTGCCGACCGGCTGCAGGTACTTGAGGTAATAGGTGTCGCGCTTCATGTCGGAGTTCGTCCGGTAGCCGTCGGTGGTCATGCGCTGGTAGCTGGCGAGGGCGGAGCTGCCGCCGAGGGCGGGCAGCAGGCCGGAGTTCACTTCAAAATGACCCAGTTCGGTATTATAGCTGCCGTAGCTCAGGGTCGGGATGAAGCCGAGGTCGGTGCGCGGATCCTTGGAGGAGATCGCCATGGTGCCGCCGAAGGTGGCGTTGCCAATGGTGCTGGCGGTGCCGGGGCCGCGGTCCACCACCACCTGGCCGACCAGCTTGGCGGGGAAGTAGCTGGTGGTGTGGTGCGTGAAGGTGTTGTAGTCGCCGAACGGG
>CAISJA010000357.1 GCA_903885525.1 uncultured Opitutaceae bacterium | reverse complement strand
GGGCCCCCGCGGCGCACTACACGCCGCCCGACTGCGCCGGCTACACCACCGAGGCGCGCGTCCCCACGGATTTCGCCGCCGCCCGCGCCCTCCTCGCCGCCGCCGGCTTCCCCGGCGGCCAGGGCTTCCCCGTTCTCGACGTGCAGGTGCGCAACGACGAGCTGCACACCAAGGTGCTCGAAGCCATCCAGGCCGCCTGGCGGCAGGAACTGGGCATCAACCTCACCCTGTCCCCCCTCGAACAGAAAACCTGGGTGCAGAACCAGCAGGCGCTCAACTACACCGTCTCCAGCGCGCGCTGGGTGGGCGACTTCATCGACCCCGTCACCTTCCTCGACATGTTTGTCGGCGGCGGCACCAACAACTGGACCGGCTGGGCCGACGCCGGCTACGACGCCCTCCTCCGCCAGGCCGCCACCACGGCCGATCCCGCCTCGCGCCGCGCGGTGTTCCAGCAAGCCGAGGCGCTGCTGCTGCGCGAGGCACCCGTCGCCCCGGTCTGCTTCGGCGTCCGCTCCTACCTGATCCATCCCGCCGTCCGCGGCTGGGAACCTTCCCTGCTCGGTTTCCACCAATACAAAAAGGTTTACCTGCAGTCCCCCTGAACGCACCCTGCCCCTCCATGCGCGCCCTTGCCTTCCTCCTCGCCCTGACGGCGGCTGCCACGGCCGGTGCCGCCGCGCCGGCACCTGCCCCCGACCCGTCCGTGGGCCTGGTGCGTGTCCTGCACGGCTGGCGCGACGCCGATTCCTTCAAGCACATCAGCGAATATTTCAGCGGCCGGGAAAACACCGGCGGCGAAATCGTGGTCCGCACCCACCCGGAACAGCGCGCCGGCTACTACTTCCTCATCCGGCTCGCGAATGCCGGCGCCCCGCGCGCGATCCAGGTGCACCTACAGCTCGTCCCCCCCGGGGCGCCCCGACCCCAGCCGTTCGACTTTCCCGTCACGCTGCCGGCCGGCGAAACCGTCTTCGACTTCGGCCTGACCGGCACCGACTGGGCCGCGGCCAAGGCCCATCCGGTCGCCTGGAAACTCGAAATCCTCGACACGACCGGCCGGCTGCTCGCCACCACCCAAAGCTACCTGTGGGAAAAACCTGCGGGTAACTGAAGCCCTCCCGGGCATGATCCGCCCCCGCCCAGGTTGAAACGGACGGACCAAGATTCGCGCGGCACCGGCGAATGCGGCCCGGCTCCGGTGCCCTGCGCTCCCAAGATCGAGTGCGTTGACCTCCGAGCCCATTTGTCCGCACACTCCCTGACCACGCCGGAGCCAGGGGCTCCGCCTTCCGCTCCCGGCGTTCCGTCCGAACCGGTTTTCCCTTCCCCCACCCGATGCCACCAGTCCCTCCGCCCATCGCCTGGTCCGACTGGCAGGCCCTGCCCGGCGACTGGTCGCCCTCGCCTGCGGTCCTCGCCGAAACCCTCGACGGCGGACAAGCCTTCTGCTGGTGGAGCGACGCTTCAGGCGTCTGGACCGGCCGCTGGGCGGAACATGTGGTGCAACTGCGCCACACCGGCCGCCAGCTCGCCTGGCGCACCTTGGCGGGTGCCGCAGCCGCGGCCGGTCCCGCCCTCGCCCGCTACCTCGGTTTGGATCTGGACTGGGCGGCCCTCACCGACCGCCTGCCGTGGCGGACCGACGCCCACCTCGCCGCCTGCCTCGGCGAATATCCCGGCCTGCGCATTTTGCGTCAGCCGCTGGGCGAAACCCTCCTCGGCTACCTTTGCAGCGCCACCAAGCAGATCGTCCAGATCAAGCAGATGCTCGCCTTGCTGGCGGCACACCATGGCGCGCCGCTGGGCGGGACGGGGCCACCGCCGCCTGCCGCCGGGGGCGATGCCGCCCTGCCCTGCCGCCAGCTCCCTGGCTGGTCGGAATTGGCCGCGATTCCGGAGGCCGAGCTCCGCCGCTGCCAGCTCGGTTTCCGCGCTCGCTTCATCCGCGAAACCGCCTTGTTTCTGGCGGCCCGGCCGGACTGGCTCGAAACGACCGGCCGGTTGCCCTACCCGGAGGCCAAGGCCCGCCTCCTGGAGCTGCCCGGCGTCGGGGAAAAGGTGGCGGACTGCGTGCTCCTCTTCGGAGCGGGCCGGCTGGAAGCCTTCCCCGTCGATGTCTGGATTCTGAAAGCGCTCGCCCGCCGCTACGGCCTCGCGGAGTGGAAGCCTGCCCAGGTGGCGCAGTTCGGCCGCGCCCACTTCGGACCCCTCGCCGGCCTCGCCCAACAATACCTCTTCTCCTGGGAACGCCGCCACGGCCACCGCTGACCCCGCCCGCCCGCCCCTCGCCCGGCCCCGAACCGGCACCCTCGCCTGGCTCCGAACCGGCACCCTGGCCTGGCTCCAAACCGCCGGCCCCCCGTTTCGCCCCCCCCGATACTTGTCATACAATATATGACAAATTCCGACTGGGCGTTTTGCGTTTGGCAGGGGGGCCGGAAGGGTCTTGGCTGGTGCAGATGGATGACTCCCGGCTCGACAAGTGGCTCTGGGCGGTGCGGGTGTACAAGACCCGCGCCGAGGCCACCGCCGTCTGCCGCCACGGCCACGTCCAAGTCAACGGGCTTGACGCCAAGCCGGGCCGCGAGGTGCACGTGGGCGAAACCGTCACGGCCAGGGTCGGCAGCATCACCCGCACCCTGCGGGTCGGCGGAGTGCCCCGCTCCCGCGTCGGCGCCGGCCTGCTGGCGGACTATGTGGCCGACCTCACTCCCGCCGCCGAGTACGAGCGCGCCAAGCAGGCTGGGCTCGAGCACCGGCTCGCCCGCGAACGTGGCCAGGGCCGGCCGACCAAGAAGGACCGCCGCACCATGGCGGAATTGTTCGGTTTCGCGTAAGGATCCCCGGCGCCAGCCCCGGGGTGCTGGACCCAAGGGGAGCAAGGCGGACCGCGTCTCCGCCCCTCTGCCGCTCCTCAGCGGGTCAGCTTCCGGTACTTGATCCGGTGGGGCTGGTCCGCGTCCCGCCCCTTCCGGCGGTGGTAGTCCTCCATGTAGCCGGAGTAATTGCCGGAGAACCAATGGACGCAGCTGTCGCCCTCGAACGCCATGATGTGGGTGGCGATGCGGTCGAGGAACCAGCGGTCGTGGGAGATGACGACGGCGCAGCCGGCAAAATTCTCCAGGCCTTCCTCGAGCGCACGGATGGAATTCACATCAAGGTCGTTGGTCGGCTCGTCGAGCAGGATGAGGTTGGCCCCGCTCTTGAGCACGCGGGCCAGCAGCACGCGGTTGCGTTCGCCGCCGGAGAGGATGCCGACCTTCTTCGACTGGTCGGCCCCGGTGAAGCCGAACTGGGCGCAATAGGCGCGGGAGTTCACCGTGCGGGCGCCGAGCGGCATCATCTCCTGCCCGTCGCTGATCACCTCCCAGATCGTCTTGCCGCCTTCGAGCGAGTCGCGCGACTGCTCGACGTAGGCGGATTGCACGGTCTCGCCCACGCGGAACGTGCCGGCATCGGGTTTTTCCAGCCCGGTGATCAGCTTGAACAGCGTGGTCTTGCCCGCGCCATTGGGGCCGATGACCCCCACGATGCCGCCGGGTGGCAGGCTAAAGGACAGGTTTTCAAAGAGGAGCTTGTCGCCGTAGCCCTTGGTCACGCCCTGTCCCTCGACCACCAGCGTGCCGAGCCGCGGACCGGGCGGGATGATGATCTCGAATTTTTTCTCCTGCTCCGCCACGTCCTGATTCAGCATCTGCTCGTAGGCGTGGAGGCGGGCCTGCCCCTTCGCCTGCCGGGCCTTGGCCGAGGAGCGCACCCACTCGAGCTCGCGGGCCATCGCCTTCTGCCGGCGGTCCTCCGTGCGCTGCTCCACCGCCAGGCGGCGCTGCTTCTGCTCCAGCCAGCCGGAATAGTTGCCCTTCCACGGGATGCCGTGGCCGCGATCGAGTTCCAGGATCCAGCCGGCCACGTTGTCGAGGAAGTAACGGTCGTGCGTGACGGCGATGACGGTGCCTTCGTAGCGGGCGAGGTGCTGCTCGAGCCATTGCACGCTCTCGGCGTCAAGGTGGTTAGTCGGCTCGTCGAGGAGGAGGATGGCAGGCTTTTGCAGGAGCAGGCGGGCGAGCGCCACGCGGCGGCGCTCGCCGCCGGAAAGGTGGTCCACGAGGGCGTCCGGCGGCGGACAGCGGAGGGCGTCCATCGCCTGCTCGACCATGGGAGCGGTGTCCCACGCCCCGAGGGCGTCGAGCTTTTCCTGCAGCCGGCCCTGTTTCTCCGTGATGAGGTCGCGCGTGGCGTCGTCCGCGGCGGCGGCGATCTCGTCCCACGAGGCGTCGTAGGCGGCGGCGAGGTCGCTCAGGTGCTTCACCCCCTCCTCCACGCACGCCCGCACGGTGGCCCCGGCGGTGAGCGGCGGCTCCTGCTCCAGCAGGCCGACCTCGTAGCCGGGCTCGATGGCCACCTGGCCATCGAACTCCCTGTCGCGCCCGGCGAGGATGCGCATGAGCGAGGACTTGCCCGAACCGTTGAGCCCGAGCACGCCGATCTTCGCCCCGTAGAAGAACGAAAGCGAGATGTCGCGGAGGATTTCCTTGCGCTCGATTTTCTTCGAGACGCCGAGCATGGAGAAGATGATCTTGGGGGTGTCGCCGGGCTGGGCCATGGGAGTGGTTGGAAGAAGTGAAAGCGAACGTGCAGGGACCGGAGGGAGCCGCAGGTTGCCGGTGGCGAGTGGAGCGAGTCGGGGGCGGCGGGCCAATCTTTCTCTTTCAGCCCTGGTGTGCTTCATCCAGGTTCTGTCCGCAATGGGCATGGCCGGGCCGGCACGCAGGAGGGCGGTTTTCCGACCGTCGGCTGGAAGTTTGACGCTTCGCCGGCAGGCTGCTGGCGTGTCCCCCGCCATGCTGCATTTCATCATCGAGATCACTTATACCGCCGCGCTGCCCGAGATCGAGCGCGCCCTCCCGGCCCACCGGGCCTTCCTGCAGGCAGGCTATGACCGGGGCCTGCTGCTCATGTCCGGCCCGCAGACCCCCCGCACCGGCGGCGTGCTGGTGGCCCGCGCCGCCTCGCGCGCCGAGCTCGAGGCCTTCCTGCACGATGACCCCTACCAGACCGGGGGCCTGGCCGGCTACCGCCTCATCGAATTCACCCCGGTCAAACGCCAGCCCCTCGTCGAGGGCTGGGTCGACGGCAGCTGAGTCCCGGCCGGCCGCCGGCTCCCGCGCTGCCTCCCCTTCTCCGGCGCTCCGCGGCGCCAGGGTTTTTCTCCTCCGCCCGTCGCCCAATCATATTTGCCTTGGCGAATATGATTGTTTGTGCTGGGCTGCCGCCGTGCACCTCCTCCGCCTCTACGGCTGCCTCTGCGATGCCACCCGGCTCCGGCTCCTGAACCTGCTCGCCGGCCAGCCGCTCTGCGTGTGCCACCTGGAGGCCGTCCTGCGGCTGCCGCAGGCAAAGATCTCCCGCCACCTCGCCTACCTGCGGCGCCACGGGCTCGTCGGGTGCGCGCAACGCGGCCCGTGGCGGATCTACGCGCTGGTATCCCCGCCGCCCCCGGCCCTCGC
>CAISJA010000356.1 GCA_903885525.1 uncultured Opitutaceae bacterium | reverse complement strand
CGGCGCGGCGGCGGGTTGCGCCGGGGCGGGGTCCGCCGGGCGGGCGGGTTGGCGGACGCGGAAGCGGTCGAAAAATCCCATGGCGGCAGCAAAGTCATCCCGGCCCGCGTGGCGATACGATTCATGGCGATTTTCCCCGGCCGGAGGGCCGCCCGGCGGCTATTCCCGGCGGGCCTGCAGGCACCGCACCACCGCGGCCTTCAGTTTCAGGCCCGGCAGTTCCTGCCAGGCGAGGTCCGGCGGGCCGAAGCAGCGGGCGGTGTTTTTTGCGCCCCAGTCCGTGGTGGCGATGCGGTAGCGGCGGGCCGGGTCGGGGGCGGCGGGGCCATCGGCGTAGTTGAACTCGCCCCGGCGCTGCGCGAAGGGCGTGTCGGGCCCCTGGTTGGAGGCGGCCAGCAGCGCGGCCAGCCGGGCACCATCCACCTCGGCGGTGAAAACCGCGCCGTCAAAACGCACGCAGGCGTCGAAGTCGAGGGCGGTGATGTCCCCCGCCGGCAGTCCGCCCCCGAACGTGGTGTTGCCGACGAAGGCCGCATCCACCCCGGCGGCGCGGCGGAGGGTCCGGACGGCGAACCGGGCCGCTTCTGACGGCGGGAGCGCCTGCGGCAGGTGCCCCACGATGGCCGTGTCTTCCGGCGCGCCGAACTCCTTCCGGGCCTGGGCCAGGGCGGCGACGATCTCGGCCGCGCCGGGACCCTCCGTCGGCACCGGTTGCTGCTCCACGATCCAGACGGGTGCCCCGGCGGGAGCGCGGCAGAGCCACGCCAGCGTGACAAATTCGTTCCAGGCGCCGGAGTGGACGTACACCGTCCGTCCGAACGGCTGCACCAGCCGCAGGTGATCGTGCGCTCCGGCAAAGAGCGTCCCGTCGGGCACGAGCGGCAGGATGTCGCGGTCGGCGGCGAGCCCGGCGTGGCTGAGGATGATGGGGCGGAGGGTGGCCGGGCCCTTGGCGGCAGGAGGGGCGAGCAGCTGCGGGAAATGGGTCTGGGCCCAGACGACCGGATCGGCCAGGTCGAGGGCGGGACGGACGGCCACGCGGTAGGTGGAAAGGCGGTCGGTGGTCAGGCCGATGATCACCAGGTTTTCCCCGCCGAGCGGCAGCACCAGGGAAGCAGGGGCGAAGGGCCGGCCGGTAGCGTGATCGGTGAGGTTGCCGACCACCTGCACGCCCGTGGCGGCGATGCGCCGCACGGTTTCGGCCAGGTCGTAGAACTCCGGCTCATGGTTGCCCAGGTTCAGCACGGTGGGGACCCGGCTGGCCAGGGCGGCAAATTGGGCGAAGTCCACCGCGCCCCGCGAGCGCCGGGCGAGGGCATTGCCGTATTCCAGCGTGTCTCCGTCGAGCAACACGGCCACCGGCAGGCTGGGATTCTCCTGCCGGAGCCGGTCGATTAGCCCGACGAATTGCGCCGTGCGCGCATAGGCCGAATGCTGGTCGCCCGTGAGGACGAGGAGCGCCCCGGCCCCGGCGGGCGGAGCGCCCTGCCCGGCGAGGGCCAGGCAAACCGACCAGCAGAGGAGCGGGAAACGCAGCCGTGGCATCGCCCGGCACCGTGGCGGCTGGAGGCTGGGCGGGCGAATAAAAAAGGGCCGGGTTTCCGCGCGCCGGAGGAGCTGGCCCGGGCCGGGGGCCTCAGCGGTGCTCGACGATGTCCTTCACCGGGAAACGCACCTTTTTCGCCGTGGCGTACTTGTCGTCCGCGGCGCGGTAACCGAGGGCGCAGACGGCGAGCGTGGCATAGCCCTGGGCGGGCAGGCCGAGGATTTCATCGTACTTGGCGGGCTCTAGTCCCTCGATGGGGCAGGCGTCGAGGCCGAGCACCGCCGCGCTCGTCAGCAGGTTGCCGAAGGCGATGTAGGTCTGGCGCGCGGCCCATTCCTTGATCCCGGCATGCCGGGGGCCCTTGACCAGGCTGCCGACCATCATGTCGTAGTAGCCCTGGAGTGCGGCGCGATCCTGGCCGCGGGTCGCCGCCAGGGCTCCTTACTCCTACCGCGTAAGTGGCTGAAAAAGTTCATGCAAGGCGGTGGGCAGGTGACGTTGGTTGCGTAGAACGAAAGCCGGCGCGCATTTTTCCGGGTGCCGCCGGCGCCACCAGATGAGGACGATTCCG
>CAISJA010000355.1 GCA_903885525.1 uncultured Opitutaceae bacterium | reverse complement strand
GCAGGCGGTTGGTCTCGGCATAGAGCGCCACCATGAACACGATCGCCGAGATCGGCATGAGGAAGATGAACCAAGTACCGCCCCAAAAGCCGGGCTGGCTCTGGAACTCGACCACGCGGGCGAGGGACAGCGTGCCGGCGGTACCGGGGGCGTTGACCCAGAGGAAGACGGGCAGCACCGAGAGCGTCATCGAAAGTTCGTAGGAGATGAGCTGGGCCGAGGCGCGGACGCTGCCGAGGAAGGGATACTTCGAGTTTGAGGCCCAGCCGGCGAGGATGAGCGAATACACGCCCATCGAGGAGACGGCAAAGACGGCGAGCAGGCCGACGTCCACATTGGCCAGCATGAGCGGCACGAGGTGGCCGGCCTCATCGAGGTAGCCGCCGAAGGGCACCACGCAGACGGTGCTGAGGGCGGGAACCATGCCCACGAGCGGCGCCAGCGTGAAGTAGAACTTGTTCACGTGGCCGGGCAGCGGATCCTCCTTGAGGAACATCTTGAGGCCGTCGGCCATGAGGTGGAACACGCCCAGCCGCTGGAGGAAGGGTCCGAGGATCGGCACCCAGGCAAACCAGACCGGGAGGGCGCGGCTGGGACCGGGACGGTTGGCGACCCAGGCGGCGACCTTGCGCTCCGCCAGCGAGGCGGCTCCGCCGACCGGGAAAAGGAAGGCAATCACGAGCAGGCCCTTGATGACCATCTGCAGGGCGGGAGGCAGACCGGACCAGAGGGCGATGAGGGTGCTCATGGCTGGGCAGCCGCCGCGGGGGCGGCGGGTTGGAAGTGGAGACCGGGACCCTCGACGAAGGGCAGGCCCGACCAGGCGGAGGCGTCGAGCAGCTGGCCCGTGACCGGCAGGCTGGCGTAGCTGAGGCCGGCCAGGACCTTGACCTCGGCGGACAGGGCGGACCAGACGGCGGCGAGGTCGGAAGCAACCGCGCCACCCCCCGCGGCGGCGACGAGCGCGGCCAGGGTGGCGCGGTCGGAAGCCACTCCGGCCGGACCGGGGACGGCGGCGGCGAACTTCTGCAGGCGGAACTGCTGGTTCACGAACGTCCCGGCCTTCTCAAAGACGGTGAGCGAGGGAATCACGACCTGGGCGGCGTCGCTCGTGGCATCGCGGTGCGTGCCGACGTAGAGGATGGCCACCTTGGCCAGCTGGGCGGCGGTCAGACCGGCGGCCGAGAGGTCCTCACCGAGAGCCAGCACGGTCTTCACCTTGCCGGCATCGATGTCGGCGGCGAGGCCGGCAAGCTGCTGAGCGGGCAGCGCGGCGATGAGGCCGGTGATCAGCGCGCCCCGGACGTTGGGATTGCGGTCGGCGGTGATGAGGAAGCCGTCGCCGGTGCCTATCCGGCTGACCAACGCGGCGGGGGCGGAAAGTGCGGCGGCCAGCTTCCTGGTGAGGTACTGTTCCTCGACCGTGCTGCGGGCCGAGCCGACGATGGCGACGGAGCCGGCGCGGAGCAACCTGGCCGCGGCCTGAATGGCTTCCTCCGGCAGGACGGCGGCGGCGCCGACGGTGGCGTGCACCAGGCGGTCGTCCGCCTTCACCTGCTGGTAGAGAATGCGGCCGGAGTCAGCCATCCAGCAGTCGTTCACCGCATCGTTCTGGCGCGGGGTGATGCGGTAGATGACGCCCTCCCGGCTCCACACTTCGGTGTTCACGCCGGCGGAGGATTCGGGGTCGATGCCCGGCGTGGCCTTGAGGAACCAGACGCGCATCTTGAAGCGGAAGTCGGTGCTGGTGAGCGCGCCAACCGGGCAGAGGTCGACGGTGTTGAGCGAGTAGTTGTTCTCGAGCTTCTTCCCCGGGTAGCAGGTGAGCGTGGAGTAGCTGCCGCGGTCGATGAAGCCGAGGACGTCGTCCTTCGCGATCTCCTGGGAGAAGCGGATGCAGCGGGAACAGAGGATGCAGCGTTCGTCGTCGAGGGTGACGCGGGGCCCGAGCTGGGTGCGCTTCGGCTTGACGTTTTTTTGTTCCACGAAGCGGGAGTAGCCGCGGCCGTAGGCGATGGAGTGCTCCTGCAGGGTGCACTCGCCGGCCTGGTCGCAGATCGGGCAGTCGAGCGGGTGGTTGACGAGGAGGAACTCGGTCACGCTCTCACGGCATTCCTTCACCAGCGGGGTGTTGGTGCGGATGTGGAGGCCCGGCATGGCGCTGGTGCCGCAGCCGATCTGGGCGCGCGGCATCCAGTTGATGCGCGGCCGGCCGGTCGCGGGATCCATGACCGGCTGCTTGGTGGCCGGGTCGACGGCGGGGAGTCCCATTTCGATCAGGCACAGGCGGCAGTTGCCCGAGATGGTGAGCTTCGGGTGGTAGCAGTAGTGCGGGATCTCGATGCCGAGCTGCCGGGCAGCCTCGATGACATTCGTGCCCTTCGGCACGGCGATATCCCGGCCGTCAATGTTGACGGTCACGAGGTCGGCGGGTGGGGCGGGTAAAGACATAGAATCCGGGGAATTCAGAATCCAGAATTCAGAATGCGGGAGTGGTAGGCTTCGAGCAGGCGGCTGACCTCCTCGAGTT
The DNA here is from genome assembly GCA_903885525.1 of uncultured Opitutaceae bacterium. Classification (GTDB taxonomy): domain Bacteria; phylum Verrucomicrobiota; class Verrucomicrobiia; order Opitutales; family Opitutaceae; genus Didemnitutus. The sequence goes on along the minus strand of CAISJA010000355.1, from coordinate 950 downwards.
GAACGGCCGCATCGGTCACGTCGGCGTAGCCGAGATCGCGAGCCACGATCAGATCCTCAAAACTCTTGGCGGGAGCCCGTCTGGATTCTGGATGCTGGATTCTGGATTCCATTGTTGCTTATGCCAGCGGAAGGGTGACGGCCGGGGCTGTTTTTTTCGCCTCCGGATAGGCCTGGAATTCGTCGCCGAATTTCTGCACGAAGCTCTGGGTCGGCCAGGAACAGGCCTCGCCCATGGCGCAGATGGTGCGGCCGGCGATCTGGTCGGCCACGTTTTTGAGCAGTTCGCCGTCCTGCGGGCGCGCCTCGCCGTGGACCATGCGGTGCGTGATCTTCTTCATCCAGAGCGAACCCTCGCGGCAGGGGGTGCACTGGCCGCAGCTTTCGTGGGCGTAGAAGGCGTTCAGGTTGGCGAGGGCATCCACCATGCTGACGGTGTCGTCCATCACGATGACGCCGCCGGAGCCGCCCATCGTGCCGGCGGCGGCCAGGGTGTCGAAATCCATCGGCAGGTCCTCAACGCCGAGTTCGAGCACGGAGCCGTCCTTCTGCTTGAGTTTGAATTTTTCCCCGAAGCGCAGGACCTTGGCGGACGAGCCGCCGGGGATGACGGCCTTGAAGGTGCGGCCGGGGCGCGGGCCGCCGCAGACCTCGTGGAGCAACTGGCCGAGGGTGATCTTGCCCACCTCGAACTCGTAGTAGCCGGGGCGCTGGACGTGCCCGGAGACGCAAAGGATGCGGGTGCCGGTGTTGTTGGGCGTGCCGATCCTGGCGTAGGTCTCGCCGCCCATGTCGATGATGTGCCGCACATGGCAGATCGTCTCGACGTTGTTGACGATGGTCGGGCACTGATAGAGGCCGAGGACGGCGGGGAAATACGGCGGCTTGATGCGGGGATAGGGGCGCTTGCCCTCGATGGACTCGATCAGGCCGGTCTCCTCGCCGCAGATG
>CAISJA010000354.1 GCA_903885525.1 uncultured Opitutaceae bacterium | reverse complement strand
GGCGCGCATCCCGTAATAGCTGAAGCGTTCCCACATTTCGGTGAAAAACAGATTGGTCAGTCCGCGCGGATGGCCGAAGATGCCGTTGGAATCGCTGGTCGGGGGATTCTGCATAAGCCCGGGATTCGGGCAGCGAATATGACAGAGCGCAAGTCCGCAGCGGAGTGGCGCGGAGCAATTTTCACTCCAGGCAGCCGGCCGGGTTTTCCCGCCGCGCCGGCATCGGGTGACCGTCGTGGGCGTGAAATTTCGGCCGGCGGATCATCCCGCGGCTGCGGCGGCCCCTGCGCGGAACTTCTCCTCGACGCCTGGGCGGCTGCCGTATTGTCTGCCCGCATGGGTGCCACCCTCACAGTCCGGCTCCACGAACGGAGCTACCCGATCCGGTTTGCGCCGGGCGCGGAACGCCGGCTGCGCGCGGCCGTGCGGGAACTTGCCGCCGCGGGCCGGCGCACCGCCCTGCTGACCGATGCCGGCGTGGCGCGGGCGCAGGACCGGCTGCTGCGCCGAGCGTTTGCGGGGGTGCCGCGGCTGGTGTTGCCCGCGGGGGAAACGACGAAGTCCCTCGCCAGTTACGCCCGGGTCCTGAATTTTCTCGCGGAGCAGCAGCTCGACCGCCGCGGCGTGCTCTGGGTGCTGGGCGGCGGGGTGGTGGGCGACCTGGGTGGGTTCGCCGCCGCCACCTACCTGCGGGGCATCGACTTTTTCCAAGTGCCCACGACGCTGCTCGCCATGGTGGACAGCTCCATCGGCGGCAAGACCGGGCTGAACCTCCCGGCCGGCAAAAACCTGGTCGGGGCCTTTCATCATCCGCGGGCGGTGTACATCTTCCCCGAGCTGCTGCGGACGCTGCCGGCGCGGGAGTTTGCGGCCGGCATGGCCGAGGTGATCAAGTACGGCCTGCTGGGCGACCGGGCGCTTTTCGCCCGGTTGGAGAAAACACCGTTGCGTCCGCGCAGCGCCACCCTCGCCGCCGTGGTCCGGCGCTGCTGCGCCCTGAAGGCGGCGGTGGTGGCGGCGGACGAGCGCGAGACTGCCGCCGAGGGCGGGCGGGCTTTGCTGAACCTCGGGCACACCTTCGGCCATGCCATCGAGCGGGTCGGCGGTTACGGCGGCTACTTGCACGGCGAGGCGGTCGGCATCGGGCTGGCCGGTGCCGCCCGGCTTTCCGGCAAGCTCGGCCAGCTGGACGCCAAGGCCGTGGCAAGGGTGGAGAGCACCGTGGCCGCCCACGGGTTGCCCATCCGCCTGCGCCAGCCCTTGCGCGGCGCGGCCCTGCTGGCGGCGATGCGGCACGACAAGAAGGCCCGGGCCGGAGGCCTGCGGTTTGTGGTGTTGCCGCGACTCGGCCGCGCGGCCACGCTGGCCGGGGTCGATCCGGCGCTGGTGGCGGAAGTCTGGCGGGAATTGGGCGCCGCGTGAACGCCAGGGGGCGGAATGCCGAATGAGGATTGCGGATTGGGTGGAATCGGCCAGATTTCCCCCCGGCTCCTCCGCTGAATTTCCCTGCCGCCCCCTCTTCTCCGCCACCCCCATGTCCGCCATCGACGAAGGCATTGTCCGCGAGTATTTCGAACAGAACGGATTTCTGGTCCGCCAGCCGCGCAAATACCGGCTGCAGGCGCGCCGCAAGACGGGCGAGGAGGAGGTGGATCTGGTGGTGTTTAACCCGGCCTGGCAGCGCAACTCCCGGAAGCCCGGCTTCTTCCTCTTTGCCAACGAGCTGCCCTTCGTCCGGCAGGCCGTGGTGGCGGTGAAGGGCTGGCATAGCGGGGTCTTCAGCCCGGCCATGCTCAAGAGCAGCCCGGAAATCTTCGGCTTTCTGGAGGCAAAGGTGCTGAAGGATGCCACCCGTTTTTTCCCGGAAACTTCCGCCGAGGATTCCGCCGGCACTCTCACCAAGATACTGGTGCTGCCCAGCCTGCCGACCGCCGAGCCCTTCCGCTCGCAAAGTGTCGAACTGTTGAAGGAACGCGGGGTCGATGCCATCATCTCCTTCCGCGCCATGCTGCTCGATCTGCTGGACAAGGTGGAGGTTAACCAAAACTACACCAAGAGCGACACCCTCCAGGTCATGCGCATCCTGAAAAACTACGATCTCCTCAAGGACGCCCAGCTCGATCTGCTGACGGAGCGCACCGCCGTGCGCCGCCCCAAGCCCGCCGGCCCATGAGCATCCATCCCACCGCCATCATTGAGGAGGGCGCGCAGCTCGGGGCCGGCTGCGTCATCCATCCCTACGCCGTCATCCGCCGGCACAGCATTCTCGGCCCCGGGGTCGTGGTGCACCCGTTCGCCGTCGTCGGGGGCGATCCGCAGTATTTGCAGTTTGATCCCGCGACGGTCAGCCAGGTGCGGATCGGGGAGGGGACCGTCCTGCGCGAGCAGGTGACGGTGAACCGCTCGATCCATGCCGGCCGGGAAACGGTCGTCGGCGCCCGATGTTTTCTCATGGCTGGTTCCCACGTCGGGCACGATTGCGTGCTCGGTGACCAAGTGGTGCTGGCCAACAACGCGATGGCGGCCGGACACGTCGAGATCGGCAGCCACACCTTCGTGGGCGGCGGTGCCGGCCTGCACCAGTTTATCCGCCTCGGCGAGGGCGTGATGGTCGGCGGTCTCACCCGCCTGACCAAGGACGTCGCCCCGTTCCTCCTGGTCGCCGAGCGCGACGAGGTGCCCGGCTTCAACCTGGTCGGCCTGAAGCGCCGGGGTTTTAGCCGCGAGGCCATCCGGGAGCTGAAGAGCTGCTTCACCCGTGTCTTCGCCGACGGGGATCCGCGCGTGCCGGCCGGGGTGATGCTGGCCGCCGGAGTGCAGTCGCCCGAGGCCCGGCGTTTTCTGGAGTTTTTCACCGCCGGGAAGCGCGGATTCGCCCGCCCGGAGCGCACGAGTGCCACCGATGAGACCTGAGGCCGAAAGCAGCATCCGTCCTCCGGCCACCTTCCTGGCTCTGGTGGCACTCTGCCACCTGGCCTGCCCCGCATGAAGCCCCTGGCCCTCACCTGCGGTGATCCGGCCGGCATCGGCCCCGAAGTCATCGCCGCCTGGCTGGCGGATCACCCCGGGGAGGCTCCGCGGGTGGCCATTCTCGGGCCCGCCCGCTGGCTCGGCACCTTGCCGGCCGACGTGACGAAGATTCCGCTCGGCCCGGAGGATTATCAGGCCCGGCTGGGGCAGCCGGACGATGCCGGCGCGCGGATGGCGTGGGCGGCGATGGAACGTGCGGCGGAAGGCTGCCGCACGGGGGAATTTTCCGGGGTCGTGACCGGCCCGGTGAGCAAGGAACGGCTGGCCGCCATCGGCTACGGGTTTCCCGGCCAGACGGAATTCTTTGCGGCCCGCTGGGGCGGCGACCCGGTGATGTGCTTTGCCGGCGGCCGGCTGCGGGTGGCCCTTGCGACCTGGCATGTGCCGCTGCACGAGGTCAGCAAGGCCCTGGGGCCGCATCTGCTCCGCCGGACCATCGCGGCGGCGGCTACGCTGGCGCGGGCGTGCGGAGGGCGATTGCCTGATCCAGCCTCGGACGGCGCGGAAACGCCGGAGCAGCGGGATGGGGCGCCTCGGCCCGGCCTTCCCCGCATCGGCGTCTGCGGGCTGAATCCCCATGCCGGCGAGGGCGGCTTGCTCGGTGTGGAGGAGCGCGATTTCATCAATCCCGCCCTGGAGCGGTTGCGCGCGGAGTTTCCCGGGGTTTCCCTGTGCCAGCCGGCGGACTCGCTGTTCGCCCGCGCGTTGCAGGGCGAGTTCGACGTGGTCGTCGCCCTGTACCACGACCAGGGCCTGGGTCCCCTCAAGACGGTGGATTTCGACGAGGCGGTGAATCTTACGCTCGGCTTGCCGCACGTGCGCACGAGTCCCGACCACGGCACGGCCTTCGGGATCGCCGGACAGGGCAAGGCCAGTCCCCGCAGCTTCGCCAACGCCGTGACCCTCGCCCGCCGCCTGCTCGCCCTGCGCCAGGCAGCATCGGAGTAAAGGTCGTTCGCGGGGGGGGCCTGCCTCCGGCGACTCGCGCCGTTTCCGTGGTGAAATCTGCTGGCTGGACCGGCACAAAAAGCAGCAACGAAGCCGGCCTGATGCCTCGGGCGCTTGCCAACGCTGGCGGACTGCTTATCAGTGCCGCTGTGTCTACCACCATTCTGACCGCCCCGCCGCCCGAAGGGGTGCGCGAGGGCAATGAGAATCTCGTCCGTCTGACCGCGGGCGCCGGGGCCAAGGTCGCGGCCCTCAGCGCGCGCGAGGGGCAGGGCGATTACCTGCGGATCGCCATCACCGGCGGCGGTTGCAACGGCTTGAGTTACAAGCTCCGGTTCACGCCCGAGCCGCGCCGGGGCGACATTCTGGTGCGCAGCGCCGGCATTCCCGTGCTGGTCGACCCCAAGACCGCCCTCTACCTCAAGGGCACCGAGCTTGACTACTCCCACCAGATGGTCGGGGGCGGCTTCAAATTCGCCAATCCCAACGCCAAGGCCTCCTGCTCCTGCGGCGAGAGCTTCAGCGTCTGAGCCCGGCCCGGATCGTCATTCCTGCTGTGCCGGCCAGGCCGCATCTCGTTTCTCGCTCAAATAGGTGTTGTCTTCACCCCGCCAAGAGGCAAAAACAGCCCCGACCTACCTGCACGCAACCCACTCCTGAATGGCACTTCCTTCCTCCCCTGGCGGCCCGGCCCGCCAACCTTATAGCCGGGATCGCGATCCCCGTCGTAACAACGACCCGTTTGCGGCCATCCGCCGCAACCACCGCATCAAGTCCCCGCAGATCCGGGTGATCAGCCTCGAAGGCCGCCAGTTGGGCATCATGGACACGGCCAAGGCCATCACCCTCGCGATGCAGTTCAACCTCGATCTGGTGGAGGTCGCGCCCAACGCCGTGCCCCCGGTCTGCCGCATCATGGATTTCGGCAAGTACGTCTACGAGGAGCAAAAGAAGACCGCGCACAACAAGCCCGCCGCCGGCAAGATCAAGGAAATCGAATTCACCGTCCGCATCGAAAAGGGCGATTTCAACACCAAGCTGCGCCACGCCGAGGAATTCCTCGACCACGGCAACAAGGTGAAGCTCCGCCTCAAGTTCCGCGGCCGCGAAATGGCCCATACCGAAATGGGCTTTGAGCTGATCAAGCGCGCCCTCGCCGAGCTGGAGACGATGGGCCACCCGGATTCCGAGCCCAAGCTCTCCGGCAAGCAGATCAACGTGATGCTGACCCCGCACCCGGTGAACAAGCGCAAGCCGAAGTTCCATGTGCGGCAGCCCGGACAGTCGACCGACGGCAGCACGGCGCCCGCGGAACACGCCTAGTCCGGCTTTCCGCCATGGCGCGGCATTTCTTCTCGCGCGGTGTCCTGCTGCTGGCCGCTTGGGCCGGATCAGCCTCCGCGCAGACGCCGGCCGCCCCCACCCCCGTCCGTGTCGCTGCCGCCCGCCCCGCCGCCGCTCCGGCCCCGCCCTGGCCCACGACCCGGCTGCATGCGGCCGAGTATGTGGACGTCCGCGACCTCGCCGCGCGGTACGGGCTCAAGGCGGCGTGGGCCGCCCCGGGACTGGCGATGACACTGAGCGACGCCTCCGGTGTCCGCCTCAGCTTCGAGTCGCGCCAGCGGGACTTTTATCTCGACGGCCTGCGCATCTTCCTCGGCGAACCCGCGCTGCCGGACAGGGGCACCCTGTGGATCGACCGGCTCGACGTGAGCAAACTCGTCGCCCCGCTCTTCCGGCCGGCGGACAGGCCCGACGAGCTTCCTCCGGGGCCGCCCCGCACCATCGTGCTCGATCCGGGGCACGGCGGCAGCGATCCGGGCAAGGAAAACCGGCGGGTGGGCCTCGCGGAAAAAGCCGCGACGCTCGACGTGGCCCTGCGCCTGCAGAAGCTCCTCGCCGCGCAGGGCTGGCGCGTCCTGCTCACGCGGACGGAGGACCGCGAGCTCTCCCCCAGCAAGAAGGCCGACCTGCAGTTGCGCGACGATTTCGCCAACCGCCACCAGGCCGACCTGTTCCTCAGCATCCATTTCAATTCCGTCGAGCACGAGACCGAGCGTGTGACCGGGGTGGAGGTTTACACCATGACGCCCCGCTTCATGTTTTCCGCCGGCGAGGAGCATGGGGACGTCATGACCGGGGTGGCCTATCCGGGCAACCGCCACGATGACGCCAACCTGCTGTTCGGTGCCTGCCTGCATCGGGCGATGCACGCGGCGCTGCGGACACCCGATCGCGGCTTCAAGCGCGGCCGCCTGGCCGTGCTGCGCATGCTCGACTGCCCCGGTGCACTCGTCGAGTGCGCCTATCTCTCGAACGACGCCGAGGCCCGGCGCGTGGCCACTCCGGAATTCCGCGAGCAAATCGCCCGGGGGCTGGCCGAGGGCGTGCAGGCCTATGCGGCGACCCTCGCCGCCCTGCGGGTCTCCGCCGTTCCGGCTCCGTTGCCGATCCCGGCCGAAACGAAGCCGGCGCGTTAGGGGGCACCGGCCCTCCCTGACCCGGAGGGCGGCCGTGGCGGGGGCGCGACTTCTCCTCGCCTCTCCCGGAAAATCACTCCAGCTTCCCGCCATGCCGATCCGCCGCCTGCTGCTCCTTTTCCTGCTGGCCGTTCTTCCGCCTTCGCTCCGTGCCTGGGACTACGAAGGGCACCGCATCGTCAACCAGGTGGCGTTGGCCTCGTTGCCGGCCGACTTCCCCGCTTTCGTCCAGGAGCCCGCCCACGCGGAGCGCATCGCCTGGCTGTGCAGCGAGCCGGACCGCTGGCGCAGCAGCCCCGACCTGCCCACGCGGCACTACAACGGCATCGACCACTACCTCGACCTGGAGCAGCTGGAGGAGGCGGGCCTGGGTGCCGCCACGGTGAGCAGCTTCCGGTATGCCTTTGCCGCGGAGTTTGCCGCCGGCCGCGCGGCCCACCCGGAAAATTTTCCCGCCATCGATCCGGCACAGAATTCGGACCGCACCCGTGAATGGCCGGGGTTCCTGCCCTGGGCGATCACAGAATATTATGGCAAGCTGCGGGCCGATTTCGCCCGGCTCAAGGTTCTCCAGGAGATCGGCACGCCGGATGAGATCGCCCAGACCCAGCTTTCCATCGTGGAGCTGATGGGCACTATGGGACACCTGGTCGGCGATGCCGCGCAGCCGCTCCACACCACCCAGCACCACAACGGTTGGGCCGGCCCGAATCCCGCCGGCTACACCACCTGGAAAGGCTTCCATGCCTGGATTGACAGCGGCTTTCTCAACAAGGCGGGGATCACGTTCGCCTCCGTCCGCGGCCGGGTGAGCCCGGCGCAGCCGCTGTCGCTTGGCCCCGTGGCCGGCGGTGGGCGCGACCCGATGTTTGCCGCCGCGATGGACTTCCTGCTCGCCTCCCACGCGGTCATGGAAAAGACCTACCAGTTGGAAAAAGCCGGGCAGCTCAACCACGACCAACGCCCGGCCGATCCGGCTGGCACGGCCTTTATCGAGGAGCGCCTGCTCGCCGGCGGGGAAATGCTCGGGCGCATCTGGCTCACGGCCTGGCGGGCGACCCCGCCGGACACCTATCTGCGGGCCCAATTGCTGAAAAAAGCCGCGGCCAAGTAAGTGCCGGGCGTGGTGCGGGCGGAAAATTGGCTCGGGGGCCACGGTGGTCCGGCGCGTTCCCGCCACCCGCCGCCGGCTCAGCCCTGGGCCGGCTGGCGCGGCGGGCCGTAGTGCAGGACCCGGACCTTCTCGAGCGTGATGAGGCCTCCGCCCATCATCCGGTCGAGCCGGGGGAGGAAGGCGTTGATCTTCTCCTCACTGTCGACGATTTCGATGATGAGCGGCAGGTCCGTGGAAAGGCGGAGGATTTTGCTCGTGTGCAGGCGGCTGCTGGGGCCGAAGCCCATCGCCCCGCGCAGCACCGTGGCCCCGGCCAGATGCTCCGCCCGGGCCGCCAGCACGATGGCTTCATGGAGGGGTTGGCCGTCGGACCGGTCGGATTCGCCGAGGAAGATCCGCAGCAGCAGGGATTCGGTGGGGAGTTGCATGGTCAGGTGCCTTTCAGCGCGTTGAGTTGGGTGGCCAGCAAGTGGCCGAGCCAGACAGCCGCCAGGCAAAGTGCCACGGAACCGGTCACATTGCCACCGGCCCGCAGCCACTCGCCGCCGCGCGCCAGGTTCAGGGTCTGGAGACTGAAGGAGGAGAAAGTCGTGAAGCCGCCGCAGATCCCGGTCATCACAAACTGCCGGGTTTCCGCCCCGGCGAACCAGCGGCCTTCAGGCCCGGTCAGGGTGGCAAAGAAGCCGATGACGAACGAGCCGAGCACGTTGATGAGGAGGGTGCCCCAGGGGAAGGTCTCCCCGATGTGGGCGGCGGTGAGGCCGGAGAGCCAGAAGCGGAGCACGCTGCCCAGCGCACCACCGAAGGCGATAAGGAAATAGAGACGCATGCGGGACCGGTCGGAGACGAGTTCAGGCAGGAGTCATCAGCCGGCGGAGTGCGGCGGTTTACCCGGGCGGGAAGGCGGAATCCATCGCCGGGGCCAGCCAAACCCAGGGGCTTGGTTTTGGCAAGTCTATGAAATGGCGACTCGCCTCCCTGGGCGGGACCCGCAAAGTCGGCCGGGTGCACTCTTGCCTCCTTCGCACCCTGATCGTGCTCTGCTGCCTCCGGTGTGGTCTACCTGCCGGTCGGGCGGAAGCGGCCGGTCCGGCGCCGGGGACGGGGGCCGATCTCGCCGCCCGCACGGTGATTCTGGTCAATTCCAGCCAGCCGGAATCGGTGGCGCTGGGCGAATTTTATGCGGCCCAGCGCGGCATCCCGGCCGCCAATATCGTCGCGCTGCCCCTGCCCGCCGAGGAGGAAATCACCTGGCCTCGTTTCATCGACGAGGTCTGGCAGCCGCTCCAGGACACCCTGCTGCGCCAGGGCTGGATCAACGGAGTGCCGGACCGCAAGCGGGACCGCTACGGGCGCCGGCAGGTCCGGATCGCCTATCACCGGATTGCCTACCTCGTGCCCTGCCGCGGCGTGCCCTTGCGCATCCAGCACGATCCCACCTTGGAGCCGGCCCGGCGGACCGGCCCGGCCGCCGGGATGGAGTGGGCGCAGACCAACCAGGGGGCGGTCGATTCCGAACTCAGCCTGCTCTCGGTGGGGGAATATGAAATCGACGGCTTCCTGCCGAACCCGCTGTTTGCGGGAAACCCGATGCACGCGCTCGGCGGGGATCTGGTCGTGAAGGTCTCCCGCCTCGACGGACCGTCGGACGCCGCGGCCCGGCATCTGGTGACGTCCGCGCTGGAGGGGGAGGCCCGCGGGCTCATCGGCCGCTACTATGTCGACCTGATGTTGCAGGGGGCACCGCACCCCGACGGCGACAAATGGCTCGGGACCGCCGCCGGGCTGCTGGAGGCCAGCGGCCTAGACGGGACGGTGGACCGCCAGCCCGGGGT
>CAISJA010000353.1 GCA_903885525.1 uncultured Opitutaceae bacterium | reverse complement strand
TCTCCGAACTGCAGGCCGCGCGCGGGCGCACCGCCTGGGTGCAGCTCGGCTGGCTCTACCTCGACACCATTGCCCTGCTGAAAAAGCACACCGCCACGCCGTCCGACTACATCCATGTGGGCGATGTTTTCGACCAGGCGGCGCTCGCCCGGCTTTTTGCCGCCCGCGGGACCGAAATTGCCGGCGTCATCGCCGAGGTGCCCACCAACCCCCTCATCCAGACGCCGGATGTGCCCGCTCTCGCCGCCCTCTGCCGCCAGCACGGCGTGCGCCTGCTGCTCGATCCCTCCGTGGTCTCGATCTACAATCTCGAGGTGCTGCCCCATGCGGACCTCGTGGTGACCAGCCTGACCAAGTACACCGCCAGCGAAGGCGACTTGGTCGCCGGCCTGGCCGTGGTGAACCCCGCCGGCCCGGACGCCGCGGCCCTGCGCGCCCGCCTGCCGGACCTCCTCGAGCCGGTCTACCCGCGCGATCTCGCCGTCCTCGCCACCCAGATCGCCCGCACGGAATCGGTGCTGGAGAAAATCCACGCCAACGTGCCGCAGGTGGTCGGCTTCCTTTCGACCCATCCTGCCGTGGGCGAGGTCTGCTGGGCGCTGCATCCCGCCTCCCGCGCCCACTACCTCCGCCTCGCCCGCCACCCTGGGGCCGTGGGCGGCCTGCTCACCTTCACCCTCCGCGGTTCGCTGGAAAGATTCTACGACCGGTTGCGCCTGCCGAAGGGCCCGAGCTTCGGCATGCAGACCACGCTGATCTGCCCGTTCATGTACCTGGCGCACTACGACCTCGTCACCACCGCCCCCGGCCGGGCCGAGCTCGCCGCCCACGGCCTCAATCCCGACCTGCTGCGCCTCGCCCTCGGCACCGAGCCGGCCGGCGACATCATTGCCGCCCTCGCCGAGGCCCTGGCCTGAGCCGGCAGGCCTTCCCTAATTTGGGCGGGGCCCGGAGCGGGAGCGTCCGGCGCGCCACCCGCCGCGGGTGATCGCAGGAGGAGTTTCCGGCAGGACGGCGTTGCCTCGCCCGCCCGCCCGTCACACCCTCGGCTCCGTGCCCGCCGCTTCCTGCACCCTCGAATTGAAGATCATCCCCAACGCCCCGCGCGATGCCATCGTGGGCTGGCTGGGCCCCGCGCTCAAGGTCAAGGTCCACGCGCCCGCTCTCGACGGCCGCGCCAACGACGCCCTCCTCAGCTTCCTCGCGGCCCAGCTCGGCGTCCCACGCCGCACCGTCACGCTGCTGCGCGGCGACAAGTCGCGCCAGAAAATCATCCGTCTCGACAGCCTCGACCTGCCCGAAGTGCGCCGCCGCCTCGGCGTGTGATCCCCCGCTTCGCCCCCGGCGCGTCCGGCGCGGCCCGTTCCTTTTCCGCCAGGCCGGCCCGGCCCGCGGGCTAATTTCCCGGGCGCGTGAGGCGGTGCAGCCGCCAGACGAGCAGCACGGCCGCACAGCCGAGTCCCAGCGCCAGGCCGCTCCACACCCCCAACGCACCCAGCGGCGTGTGGAAGGCGAGCCCATAGCCCGCCGGCAGCGCGATCACCCAGTAGGCGATGAAGGTGATCACACCCGGCACCCGCACGTCCGTCAGCCCGCGGAGCGCGCCGACACTGATGACCTGCCCGCCATCGAAAAGCTGAAACACCGCCGCCACCAGCAGGAGCCGGGCGGCCAGCGTCGCCACCTCCGCATCCGGCGTGACTGCCGCGGTAAAAATGCCTCCCGCCGTGGCAAACAGAAGGGCAAACAGCAGCATCAGGCCCAACCCGGCGCCGAGTGCCCCGAATCCGATCGGCCGCAGCGCCTCCAGCCGGCCCTCGCCCCTCGCCCGGCTGATGCGGAGGCTGACGGCGATGGAGAGGCCGAGCGGACACATGAAGGTCAAGGCCGCAAATCCCAGCGCCACCTGGTGGGCGGCCAGCGGCACCGTGCCGAGCCAGCCCATCATCAGCGAGGCGGCGGAAAAGGCCCCGGCCTCGAAAAGCAGCATGCCGCTCGCCGGACCGCCCAGCCGCAGCAGCTCGGCAAATCGCGCCCGCTCCCAACCGGTCCACGGCGCCGCCCGCACGCGGGCGAATTCGGGCGCCAGCCTCAGCCAGGCCGCCAACGCGACCACCGCCGCCGTGCGCGCCACCAGCGTGGCCCAGCCCGAACCGATCAGCCCGAGCGCCGGAAAGCCGAGGTGCCCGAAGACCAAAATCCAGTTCAGCACCGCATTGAGCGCCACATCCGCCAGGATAATGAGCATCGGCACCCACGGCCGGCCCAGCGACTCCGCAAACTGCCGCTGCACCTGAAAGACCAGGGCCGGCACAAAGGAGGCCGCGATCAGAAAGAAAAACGGCCGCACGATGGCGATCACCTCGGGCGGCTGGCCCAAACGGGGCAGCTGTGTCGAGAGGACGGCCAGCAGGGCAAAGGCGGACAGCCCCACCGCCAGCGCCAGCGCCCGGCCGTGCCGGAGCCAGGCGGCGCAGCCAATCTCGTCGCCGGCCCCATGATCGCGCGCCGCGTAGACACCCGCCCCGAGCAACAGGCCGATCCCCACGATGTAGAAGATGCCGAAGACCCCGTGCGTGAAGGCCGCCGCCGCCAAGGGTGCGCGCCCGACGCGGCCGATGAAAAAATTGTCCGTCAAACCGATCAACATCTGGCTGACCTGGCCCACCACGATCGGCAAGGCCAGGGCCAGCGTGGGCCGTAGTTCGCGGCGGATATCGGAGAGGCGGAACACGCCGCCACCTAGGCGACGAAAACGCCGGGCCGCAATTTGTTTCGGGATCAGACCCCGTCTTGCCAGTCCTCGCCCGGCCCAGGGCCGGCGGCAGCGAAGTTGCCGCTTCCGCTTCAGCTCGATCCCGCCCGCCCCGCTGCTCCCCGCGGCAGGAAAAATGCCGGCAGAACCGCCCCCCGCACCGGCTTCGTGCCTCGGCCGTGTTACAGCCGTGTGAACTCAGCGCCTGAAGCCGAAAAGAAGATTGAACAAAAACCGGCCACCTGCGTCTTTCCCCCCGTAGTTCTTAGGTTTGCTAGGTGTACAGGTTAAAGGGCCGTCTAGGGGTAGACGGCCCTTATTTTTTGTCCGGATGGAATTATTCTTATATATGGACAGATAAATACTATATTTTGCTATACTCTACAAATCAGCCAATTGAGATTTTTATTTGCCGGTTTTAGATCTGATCCAAGGATCGGATGAGCAATTTATGCGGGGCATTGCCCAAGGGGTGCAGAGTGCCGTCGCCAACCCGGGATTATGATCGCGGCCTATGACGAGGGAATTGCCGCACACCGTGACGCCGGGTTTCAGGCCCGGCAACACCCAGGACCGGTGCTCCGCTGGAAACAAGCGGAGCGCGCCGGCCCCCGGTCCAGTGCCAGCCTGTCCGCCGGAGCCTGCCGCCCGCCGGACCCTCCCCGGTCAATAAGCTTATGGCCCTCGCGCCCTCACCCCAACGATCCAAGACCGCCGCCCGCTTCGCCCAGAAGCTCGCCAGCGACAAGCGATTCAAGATCCTCGAAGCCCATATCAAGAAGTTCCAGCACCGGCAGGACTCCCTGATCGAGGTGCTGCACCGGGCCCAGGAGCTCTTCGGCTACCTGGAGGACGACGTCCTGCGTTTCGTGTCCTGGCAGCTCAAGCTCCCGGCCAGCCGCGTCTACGGCGTCGCCACGTTCTACCATTACTTCACCCTCAAGCCGCAGGGCGAGCACACCTGCGTGGTCTGCCTCGGCACCGCCTGCTACGTCAAGGGCTCGAACAAGGTGCTGGCCGCCGTCGAGGAACGCCTCGGCGTCAAACCCGGCGAGACCACCCCCGACAAAAAGGTGTCGCTGCTCACCGCCCGCTGCATCGGCGCCTGCGGCATCGCCCCCGCGGTGGTGTACGACGGCCACGTAGCCGCCAAACAGGGGCCGGCCGATGCCCTGCAACGCCTCAACCAATGGATCTGAGCCATGCAACTTGAAGACCTTGAGGCCCTCGCGGCCAAGCAAAACAGCGCCCGCAAAAAAATCTGCCTCCGCACCTGCATGTCCGCCGGCTGCATGTCGTCGCAGGCCGATGTCATCAAAAAGAACCTCGAGTCCGAGGTGAAGACCCGCGGCCTCGAAGCCGACATCGAGGTGCGGCGCGTGGGCTGCATGGGATTCTGCGGCCAGGGCCCGCTCGTGGGCGTCGATGGCACGAAGCCGGGCGGCGAACTTTTTGAACACGTGACGCCGGCGGACGCCCCGGCCCTGCTCGATGCGATCCAGGGCCGGCCTTGCTCGCTCGAGCGCGGCGACCCGGCCCATCCCTTCTTCGCCAAGCAGCTCCGCGTCGTCCGCGCCAACGGCGGCCTGATCGATCCCGAGAAAATCGAGGATTATGTGGCCGCCGGCGGCTACCGCGCCCTCCAGCACGTGCTCACCGAGATGAAGCCGGCGGAAGTCGTCGCCGCCATCACCCGCAGCGGCCTGCGCGGCCGCGGCGGCGCGGGTTTCCCGACCGGCCTCAAATGGGGCACCGTGGCGAAATCCGCCGGGGCGAAAAAATACGTGGTCTGCAACGGCGACGAGGGCGACCCGGGTGCCTTCATGGACCGCAGCGTGCTCGAAAGCGACCCGCACCTCGTGCTCGAAGGCATGGCCATCGCCGCCTACGCCGTCGGCGCGGATCAGGGCTACCTCTACGTGCGGGCCGAATACCCGCTGGCCATCAGCCGGCTGAACCTCGCCATCAAGCAGGCCAAACAGCTCGGGCTCCTCGGCGGCGCCGTCTTCGAGTCGCCCTTCTCCTTCAACGTCGATGTCCGCATCGGCGCCGGTGCCTTCGTCTGCGGCGAGGAGACCGCCCTCATGGCCTCGATCGAAGGCAAGCGCGGCACCCCGCGCCCGCGCCCGCCCTTCCCGGCGGAAAGCGGCCTCTGGGGCTGCCCCACCCTCATTAACAACGTCGAGACCTTCGCCAACATCGCCCCGATCCTCAACCGCGGCCCCGAGTGGTACGCCAGCCTCGGCACCGAAAAAAGCAAGGGCACCAAGGTCTTCGCCCTCACCGGCAAAATCCGCAACAACGGCCTCATCGAGGTCCCGATGGGCATCCCGCTCCGCCAGATCGTGGAGGAAATGGGCGGCGGCGCCCCCGACGGCGGCCGGATCAAAGCCGTGCAGACCGGCGGCCCCTCCGGCGGCTGCATCCCCGCCCAGCACCTCGACACCCCCGTCGACTACGAGTCGCTCACCACCCTGGGCTCCATCATGGGCTCCGGCGGCATGGTGGTGATGGACGACCAGACCGACATGGTCGAGATCGCCAAATTCTACATGGAGTTCTGCATGGACGAGTCCTGCGGCAAGTGCGTGCCCTGCCGCGCCGGCACCGTGCAGATGTACCGCCTGCTCGACAAGATCACCTCCCACCAGGCCACCGCCGCCGACCTCGCCCAGCTCGAAGAGCTCTGCGACATGGTGCGCCAGACCAGCCTCTGCGGCCTCGGGCAGACCGC
>CAISJA010000352.1 GCA_903885525.1 uncultured Opitutaceae bacterium | reverse complement strand
GACCGAGGCGGAGGTGCTGGACAATGTGTTGAGCGATACCTCCCTCGAAGCCCCGGGCGATGCCCTGGCGGCCCGCGAACTGATCCAGAAATTGCTTGCCCAGCTCAAGCCGCAGGACCAAGCCGTCATCCGCATGCTTGATCTCGAGCAAAAGAGCATCGCCGAGATCAGCGCCCTCACCGGCTGGGGGCAGTCCATGATCAAGGTGCGTGCCTTTCGCGCGCGCCGGAAATTGCAAAAACTCTTTCAGGACCTACAAACCAAGGAAAAGTCATGAACCGCCATCCCTCAGCCTGGTCCCGCCTTGTGGCCGCCACGCGCTCGGTGGAGGAGCCGTCCGGGGCTGTCCCGTATGGTTTCGCCACCCGCGTCGCCGGCCTTGGTCTCGCCGCTCCTGCCACCCCGCCGTGGGGGCTTTTCGAAAAACTGGCCCTGCGCGGCCTGCTGGCCGCCGGTGCCTTCTGCCTTGCCGCCCTCGCCTTGGGCTATTCTTCGTGGGCCGGGGACCGCAGCGACGATACTGTGGCTAGCGCCGATGCGATCAGCGAAATCCTGGAAGTCTCCTGATGACGGACAAACCCTGGAAACTCGTCCTGCTCCTCTCCGGCATCTTTCTCGCCGGAGCTGTCACCGGCGGGGTCGTCCTGACCCGCTATCACCGGCGCGAAGCGCAGCTCGGAAACCGGCCCGAACAATGGGGACCGGACCGGCTCAATCTGCTCGCCCGCCGGCTCGACCTGAGCCCGGAGCAGATCGAGCAACTCCGCCCCATCGTCAAACGGAACATGGACGAGCTCAATCGCCTCCGCTCCTATGCCATGCTGGAAACTCATCGGGTGCTGCAGCGGATGGAGGCGGACATCGCCGCGGAGCTGACCCCCGGGCAGAAGGAAAAATTTGCGAAGTTGACGGAAGAAATCCGGAGGAGGATGCAGCGGGAGCATCCCGGATTCGGCGGCCCGCGCGAGCACTGGATGCATGGCGAGCGCCACGGTTGGGAAGGCCCTCCGCCTTCCCCGGGGACGGATTCCACCCCGGACTGGCCGGCTGAGAAACCCGCCGAAAAACCGCCCGGCAATTGACTCCGGTCCGGTCGCCGCCTCCGGCGGCCCGGGGTCGTTTATTTTTGTTGCGCGCGGGAAGGGGCGACCTACGGTCCGCCTTGGCCAGGTGCCATGCATGGGCAGGCGCGTGAACCCCGCCAGGGCCGGAAGGCAGCAACGGTGACGACGTTCTCCCAGTGCCGTGGAGTGCCTGGCCACTATTTTTCCGACGGGCGGGAAAAATACATGCGCCGCAGCGGCGCGGGGAGGCAGGGGTGCAGCCAGACCGGGGCTGCCCGCTTTCCGCTAAAATCGCGCGGCGACTGGGAATGTCGGGCTTGAATATTCCTCAAACCGCACTCTTCATTCCGCCATCCCCATGGCCGCCTACCAAGTCATCGCCCGCAAATGGCGCCCCCAGACGTTTGACGACGTCGTGGGGCAGGACCATGTGGTGCGGACGCTGCGCAACGCCATCACGCGGGGCCGCATCGCCCATGCCTACCTCTTCGTGGGGGCCGCGCGGCACGGGCAAGACCAGCACGGCGCGCATCTTCGCCAAAGCTTTGAACGTCACCGGCGGCCCCCGCGCCGATTTCGACCCCGCCGATCCGGTCTGCCAGTCCATTGCCGACGGTTCCTGCCTGGATGTGATCG
>CAISJA010000351.1 GCA_903885525.1 uncultured Opitutaceae bacterium | reverse complement strand
CCCGGCCTGACGCTGTGCGGCGGTCGACCTTGCTCGGCACAAGGAGCGTGGCGGGTTTGCCGTTACCTCGCGCCTGCCGGGCCTCCCTGAGGAGCTCAAGGGCCTTCATCGCGGCGCGGAGATCGAGGGCTGACGGCTGTATCGGCACCAGGAGCAGGTCTGCCAGGATCAGCGCGGCCGCGGTCGCTGCGCCCGTATGTGGAGGCAGATCGATGACCACCAGGTCGGCCTCGGCCGACCGGACGCGCCGGATCCAGGCCTCGGCCCCCGCCTCGTCATCCAGCGGCAGGGCCTCACACGTGAAGGGCAGGCCGGCGCCCATGGCGTGCCACTCAGCCGTGGTTGCCTGCGCATCGGCGTCGATCAGGTGGACACGCCGCTCGTGTGAGAGCTCGGCCGCCAGGTTCACGGCCAGGGTCGATTTGCCGACACCGCCCTTCAGGTTGCCGATCGCCAGGATGTCCGCTGCCATCGGATGCCTCACCTATTCAACGAATAATCGAACCAGCATTCTCTGATATTAACAATCTAGTGTGATTGGTCAATCATCAATTCCGTATAATGATCGCCCTAGGTGGGGCCGCAAGACATAGGGGGTTAGCCGGGGCCCTCATTCAGGGCGGTTAAGCGGGCTGGGGCCGCCCAAAGCGAGGGAAGCTCCTGCAGCCGCAGTCCAATAATACTCATAACTGGTGATTACGTGATTTGATGATTCGCCATATCGTCGTCTTGATGACTAAAAACGCCCCTCATGCGTGCCCGGCCTTTGGCCCCTGGGTCCGCTCGGCCTCCAGCCTCTCCTCCATGAACGGGCACCCATGCGAGCGATATGGGCAGCTCGCGCAGCCGCAGCAGAAATCGGTGGGCGTCCGCAGGGGAGGCGGCGAGGCCGCCTGGTCGGCCAGGGCCTCCTCGAGGAAGGTCCGCGTGAAGGGGTACACCCGAAGGTTTTTGCCCCAAAGGCGCTTGCGGTAGCCCTTACCGTCCCCGCCGCTTGCGAGGATATCGCGCGACCGGAGAGTTCGGCCGACCCATTCAGGCTGCTCGTATTCGGGGATATCGGTCGTGCTGGCCTTCCCGAAGAACGCATCCACGAGGCGCTTCACCTCGAGAATGATGTGGGTCGGCGAGACCTCGACATAGCCTGCGCGCGCCAGGATCGTGGCGGCTTCCTTCAGGACCTCGGCAGGATCGTCCGCGGTGAAGGCGGCGCTGCCGCCGCGTGACAGGGCCGCCTCAAGGGCGGCAGAATGCTGCTCGGCCCCAGAAATCCGCGCCAGTACGCGAAGGGGGGCCGCGATCTCCTCCGACCGTTCGGAGGCATTGGGGCAGATCTCGGTGTAGGTCTTCGCGATCAGCTCGACGTGCTCGAAGGTCCAGGCATGCATCTCATCCCGGAGTGCCTGGAGCTTCTCTGGCGGCAGGGGAGTGATTCCCCGCCGGGCTTCGGCCTGAGCCGCGGGCATCTTGCGCGTTTGGACCCGAATCATGCGGGTGCCGAGGATGCTGTCGACGCCGGTGGTGTTGTTGATCACCTTGATGCCGAAGCCGTTGAGTCGCTCCACCTTGAAGTTGCGGCTGGCATCGACCCAGACCTTGGTGGCCGTATCTCGGTTGTACGAGACCTTGAGCCACTGGACGAGTTCGCTGAAACCGCCAGGTCCATCCTTGCCCGGCCTGGCGTTGATTGATTCCAGGTCGTCCAGGACGATGAGCCCCTTGGTCTCATGAATCAGGCGCGCTGCAGCCGCCGCATTGACCTGGCCGACGATCGTGCCGTTGG
>CAISJA010000350.1 GCA_903885525.1 uncultured Opitutaceae bacterium | reverse complement strand
CAGGTCCAGCCAAATTGGCCGCTCGTCAGCGCAAGATCACCGGTTGTCCGCGCAGCGCCGCCGGAACCTGCCCGCACTCCGCCCCAGCCGGATGAACCGACTGCCCGACTGGCGCGACTGGCGCGACTGGCGCGACTGGAAATTTCGCTGATCATATTGACGCAGGATAGGTTGACTAACCTATGACATGCAAGGGAAACTTGGAAGGAAACAAAGATCGTAATGCCATTTTGTGCATTAGATAGAAGGCGGCGCAACCGCCCCAAACCTCCCTGGAGGCGAGCTGGAGCGGAGGAGGCTGTGTGCGACTCTGCCATCAGATAGCACCTATCTTTTAACGATTGCTTTACCAATCAAATTGTAAGTTGTTCTAAATAAAATAGTTGAAAATGTATTGGCCTCTTACTAAAGGCCTGCGATGTCCTTGACTAGTCAGGGACATCGGCGAAGACTATCTAATCTATTCCGCCGCAATCATATATATTTTCTACAGCGGGCTGCTCTCAGACGGCATTTCGCATTTCGCGGATGGCGCAACCTTGGCCTATTTTGGATAGGACTGGCTTAAATTCCCTTGGGGATGGCGGACGTGAGATTGTCGGGACCGTAGTCGGTCACGAGAATATTGTCTTCGATGCGGACGCCACCGAGGCTGAGATGCTGGTCGATCAGAGGCCAGTTCACCGCGTTGCGGTAAGTGGCGCGCCGGGAGGGGTCATTGAGGATCGGCGGGATAAAGTAGAGGCCCGGCTCGACGGTTACGATATAGCCCGGGCGAAGGATCAGATCCTGCCGCAGGCTGCGCAGGCAGGGGCGGGGATCCTTGGTCCGTCCCGGCTCCATCCCACCGGCATCCCGGACGCCCAGTCCGAGCATGTGGCCGATGCCATGCGGAAAGAACAGGAGGTGCGCATCCTGCTCCACGAGCGAGAGCGGTTGCCCGCACATCACGCCCATGTCCACGAGGCAGCCCACCAAGTCGAGCGCGGCGCTGAAATGGATGTCCACCCCATTCCGCGCCCGGCACGCAACGGGCGATGGCATTCAACTCTGCCTGGAGCACGGCTTGGTGGAGGTCGCGCTGGAAACCGGTCGGTCGGCCGGCCACATAGGTGCGGGTCACATCGCTGACGTAGCGGTTCCACTCAGCGCCGGAGTCGATCAAAATGAAGTCGCCTTCCCGGGCGAGGCGGTCGGGCGCGGGGGTGCCGTGCAGGACGGCGCTTTGGGGGCCAATGCCCACGATGGTATCGTAGCCTGTCTTCCTGGCTCCGTCGCGGAAATAGCCGGCTTCCAACTCGACCTGGATGCGGCGTTCGCTCACGCCGGGGACGAGGAACGGCTGCACGGCCGCATAGCCGGCGGCCGTGGCTGCGGCGCAACGGCGCATGAGGGCGAGTTCGGCCGGTTCCTTGACGCGGCGGGAGTGCTGGTAGCGTGCGCGCACTGCCGTGGTGAGAGCTGGGTCGGCGGTTGCCCCCTCGACCGGAGCGCCCAGATTGGCTGTGTGCCGCCCGCGGCGGGCGGCGAGCCAGGCTGCGAGTCGGACGAGGGGCTGCCCCGGCTGCTGGGTGCGGCCTTCCCAGACCTGCTCCGCCTCGGTGACCTCCGGGACAAAGGAGACCCACCCTTGGATCGGGCCGTCCTTGGGATCGTAGGCGATCACTCCGCCCATGGCCGAGTCGAGGCCGCAGAGATAATAATATTCCTGATGCGCGATGTAGGGAAGCATGGCATCGCTGATTTCCGGCTTGGGCTGGGCGTGGCCGGCCCCGACCAGCAGGATTTCCTCGGTCAGACCGAGGGCCTGGGCTACTCGCGCTCGGCGGGAGACATAGTCAACGCTCATGGGTGTTTGCTTTGACGCAAAGGCTCGCCGCGAACCGCCCGCGTGACAAGCCCGGCGTGGGGGATTGGGGATCGCTGTAGAACGCCGGCTATACGTCGAGGTCGGCGCCAACTAGAACCCGTGTCCGCTTTG
>CAISJA010000349.1 GCA_903885525.1 uncultured Opitutaceae bacterium | reverse complement strand
TTGCAGGTCTGAGGGGCGGACGGGGAGAAGAACTTTCGCCCGCCTCTTTGCCCAGGTCCATGGCCCACCTGCCCCCCAGCACCACGCCGGAAACGGCCGCGAAACTGGTGTCCCGGCTCCGCTCGCTGCGCAGTGCGCGCGACCTAGCCGGCCAGCGCCGCTTCGGCATCACCGCGAGCGGCGAACAGCTCGGCGTCAGTGTCACCCGGTTGCGCGCGATCGGCCGGCCGCACCGACGCGACCACCCTCTCGCCCTCGCTTTGTGGGCGACCGGCATCCACGAGACCCGCCTCCTTGCGGCCATCATCGACGACCCGCGGCAGATCACGCGCGGGCAAATGGAACTTTGGGTGCGGGATTGCGACAACTGGGCGGTGACGGATGCGCTGGCGTTTCTCTTCGACCGCACGGAGTTCGCCGAAGCCAAGGCGCACGCATGGAGCCGACGGCGGGCCGAATTTGTGCAACGGGCGGCCTTCTCCCTCATGGCGGGAATGGCGGTGCACCGAAAGGAGCTGCCCGACGAAGTCTTTCTTCGCTTCCTCCCGGTGATCCGGCGCGAAGCCACTGAGGAACGCCATTTCGTGATGAAAGCCGTCAACTGGGCGCTGCGCCAGATCGGCAAGCGCAACCCCCGCCTCCGCCGCGCCGCCCTCGCCGAGGCCAAGCGAATCCTCGCTCTCGGCACCAGGTCCGCCCGCTGGATCGCCCGCGATGCCCTGCGGGAGCTGGCCGCCCCCACCCCCCGGCGCTAGCCCACTCCGCCGGCGCGCCTTTACCCCTCTCCGGCGCGCGCCGGAAGCCGGATTCCCCGTCGGGCTTGTCGGCCAATATCGCCCCACGCGGCAGGAGTTCCCCACGGATACACGTCATACAATATATGACAAATTCGGTTTTGCCCGCTGGGGTAAATGGATGGGGCGGATCGACCGGGTGGAGGGGAAGGTGGAGGAAGTGGTGCTGGGCTTGGTGACTGAGCTGATTTTCCGGCGGGGCCACCCATTTGGGCTGCGGCCCGAATCTGCGGTTGCGGGAAGCGGGCCGCCCCGATCCGGCGCGGCGCCTCAGGCCTTCGCCACGGCCAGTTGGCCGCAACCGGCGGCGATGTCGATGCCGCGGCGCTGGCGGACGGTGCTGGGCAGGCCGTAGTCCGCGAGGATCGACTGGAATTGTTTCGCCGCCGCGTGGCCGGCGGGGGCCCCGGGGTAGCCGGCCGTGGGGTTGAGCGGGATCAGGTTTACCTGAGCCTGCTGGCCCCGCAGCAGCCGGCCCACGGCATGGGCCGAAGCCGGCGTGTCGTTTTTCCCCTCGATCAGGGTCCACTCGTAGAAGATGCGGCGCTCCTGACGGGCAAGGTAGTAGCGGCAGGCCTCCATCAGCTCGTCCAGCGGCCACTTCCGCGCGGCGGGCACGAGGGCGACGCGCTCTTCCTGGGTGGCGCCATGCAGTGAAATCGCAAGATGGATCGGCCGGCGCTCGTCGGCGAGGCGGATGATGCCGGGGATGACGCCGACGGTGCTGAGGGTGATTTTTTTCGCCCCGAGCGCCAGGCCGGAGGAGTCGCGCAGGATGTCCACGGCCCGCAGGACCGCATCGTAATTGTGGAGCGGTTCGCCCATGCCCATGAGCACGACATTGCGCAGGCGCTCGTGGCGCCCGTGCGGGGAGGCGGGGGTGGGATCGGCGAACGGAGGTGCGCCGCCCCCGGCGGGCGGTTGGGAAAGCCGCCCCAGCGTCGTCGCGGCCCCGGCCTGACGGGGAGCGCCGTCCCCGGCGGCCGTCTCCCGCAGCGCCCGGTCGATGTGCAGGGCCTGGGCCACGATTTCGCCGGCGGTGAGGTGGCGCCCAAAGCCCATCTGGCCGGTGGCGCAGAAGACGCACCCCATGGCGCAGCCGGCCTGGCTGCTCAGGCAGGCGGTCACCCGTCCACGGTAGCGCATCAGCACGGTTTCAATCCGCTGGCCGTCGGACAGGGCGAGCAGGTACTTGCGGGTAAAACCATCCGAGCTGGGCCACTCGGCGGCCGTCCCCAGCCGGCCGAAGACAAGGTGTTTTTCGGCGTGGTCCCGGTAGCGGGCGGGCAAGGCGGGCATGGCGGCCCAGTCCTCCACTCCTTCCAGATAGACATAGGACCACAGCCGGGAGGCATGGACGGCCGGAAACCCCCATTGGGCGGCCAGATCGAACAACGCCGGGCGCGGCAGGTTGTAGAAATCGGCACGGGGATCAGGCATGGGAAGATAGTGGCGCAACTCCGCGCCCGCTGGCGAGGCCGGGGTTTGCAAGCGGCGGGAAAGCGTTTAGCACCCTGCCATGCAGCACAAGTATCTCCTCGCCGGCGGCAGCGGATTCCTCGGCCAGGCGCTGGGGCGGCGCCTGCGCGCGCGCGGCCACGAGGTGGTGGTGCTGACCCGTTCCCGCCCGCGGCAGCGCGATGATGGCATCCGGGAAGTCCCGTGGCAGCCGGCGGACGCCGCGCTAAAGAGTAACCCAATGGGTTACTTTGCTGAGGAGGCTTGGGTGCGTGAATTGGCGGGGGCGACGGGCATCGTCAATCTGGCCGGAAGCCCGATCAACCAGTCGCCGACCGCTGCGCATCGCCGGGACATCCTGCAGTCGCGGCTCGACGCGGTGTGCGCCTTGGGCCGCGCCTGGGCGGCCTGCCCGCGGCCGCCGGCCGTCTGGGTGCAGGCGAGTGCGGTCGGTTACTATGGCGATGCCGGCGAGCGGCGCTGCGACGAGACCGCGCCCGCCGGCGCCTGGCCGCTGGCGGAAATCTGCGGGCGGTGGGAGGGGGCCTTTGCGGCGGCCTGCCCGGCGGCGGTGCGGCCCGTGGTGCTGCGCCTCGGCGTGGTGCTTGGGTGCCAGGGCGGAGCCTTTCCGCCGCTGGCCCGGGCGGCGCGCTGGCTGGCCGGCGGCGCGGCGGGATCGGGCCGGCAGGGCCTGAGCTGGATTCACCAGACCGATGTGGAGGAAATTTTCCTGCGGGCGGTGGAGGACGCGGAAATCCGCGGGGTGTACAATGCCGTCGCGCCGGAGCCCGCCAGCAACGCCGATTTCATGCGCCGGCTGCGGCAGGCGCTGCGCCGGCCGTGGAGCCCGCCGGTCCCGGCCCTTCTGCTCCGTCCGTTGCTGCGCTGGGTGGTGCGGACGGATCCGGCGCTGGTGTTGGAGGGGCAGTTCGCCGTGCCCGCCCGGCTGGAGGCGGCGGGCTACCGGTTCCGGTTTGGGCGGCTGCCGCCGGCGCTGGCGGACCTGGTGGGACGGGGCTGACCGACCCCGGGCTCCGCGCGGCCGCACGCCGGGTGAGGCGCGCCACGGTGGTCCGTTCAGACCGAGTACTGGCTCCGGCTTGGCTCGCAGTCGGGCATGCCTTCGTAGGCGTGCACGGAACCGGCGGTGTCGGCCCAGAGCGGCAGCGTGTTCGTCCTCCAATGACTGACGCGCAGGATTTCGGCGTGGGTCGCCTCATCGCGGGCATGCAGCATCAGTTGGTTGAGGGCGGCTTAGGCGATGTCCTCCGGATCGACTTGGAGCAGCGCGGCGAGGCGCTCGACGGGTTGAGACTCGGCTTCTTCCAGATGAACTTTGAGGGTGGACATGGGGGGCTCCTGTTTGGGTTGGCCAGAGTTTACACCCGGCCGGCGGGGCAAACAAGGGATGAATCCGTGCCGGGCTGGCGGCGGCAGAATCGCGGCACCCGCTCCGTCGGCTCCGGCAAACCAGCCGGGCCGCGCTCAGGAAGCCGGTGCCCGCGCCCTGTCCCGCGCGGAAGCGGGCGGGTGGAGAGGCGTTGCTTTTTCGGGCGGTGGCGGTTCAGTGGGGGGCATGTTCGTGCTGGCGGCCAAATTTCTCCAAGCCTTCATCCCGTTGTTTGTCGCCATCGATCCGATCGGTCTGGCGGCTGTTTTTCTCGGGCTGGGCCAGGCGGTGGCACCAGAGCGCCGGCAGAAAATCGCCGATCAGGCGATCTGGACGGGCGGGGCAGTGGCGCTGGGATTCCTCCTGCTTGGCCAGTCCATTTTCACCGCCCTCGGCATCTCGGTTGGCGACTTCCAGATCGCGGGCGGGGCGATCCTGTTCATCCTCGCGGCGCGGGATCTCATCCAGCCGGTGGCGGAGCCGGAAAAGCTGCCGGAGGATTTCGGGGTCGTGCCGCTCGGCATGCCGCTGATCGCCGGGCCGGCGTCCATCGCCACCCTGCTGCTGCTCGCCCGCTCGCTCGGTCTCTGGTACACGCTGGCCGCGCTGGGGGCGAACCTGGTGATCGTGGTGCTGGTGCTGCACTACAGCGACTGGCTGGGCCGGCGGATCGGCCCGGCCGGGATGCGCGCCATCTCCAAGATCGTCTCCATGCTGCTGGCCGCGATCGCCGTGGCGATGATCCGGCAGGCGTGGAAGCTCTGAGGGCAGGAACGGGATTTTTCCCACCTGTAGAACGCCGGCTATACGTCGAGGTCGGCGCCAACTAGAACCCGTGTCCGCTTTGGCTGGGTTTTAAGTCGGAGTCGGTCTGCGTGAGCGGTAACGCTTGGGGCTTTCGCGCAGACCCCCATGATTACCCCAGCTCAA
>CAISJA010000348.1 GCA_903885525.1 uncultured Opitutaceae bacterium | reverse complement strand
GGCGGCGGCCCAGCAGGCGCTGCGGCAGAGCGGCGCGGCGGACTCCGCCGCGGTGATCCTCGGGCTCGGCTATGCCGTCGCCTATCCCTTCGGCATCCTCGGCATCATCCTCACCATGGTGGTGGTGCGGGTGGTCTTCCGCATTGATGTCCGGGCGGAGGTCCGGGCTGCAGAATCGGCCGGCCAGCACTCCCAACTCCTCCCGGTCACCCGCAATTTCGAGGTCCGCAATCCCAACCTCGCCGGCCACATGCTCTCCGAGATTCCGGTCCTGAGCGGCTCCGGCGTGGTGGTCTCGCGCGTGTCCCGCGCCGGCAACGTCGAGGTGGCCCGCCCGGACACCGAGCTGCAGCCCGGCGACATCGTCCACGCCGTCGGCCCGGCGGCGGCGCTGGAGGCGCTGCGGATGGTGATCGGTCCCGAGGCGCAGGTCGACCTCAAGGCCTTGCCCGGCCCGGTGGTCAACCGCCGGCTCATCGTCACCCAGGCGGCCGTTTTCGGCAAATCCATCCCCGAGGTGGCCGCCTTCGCCCAACACCATGTGGTCATCACGCGGGTCACCCGCGGCGGCCTGCAGTTCACCCCCACCGCGTCGCTCCGCCTCCAGTTCGGCGACATCCTCATGGCGGTCGGCGAAGCCCCCATGATCGAGGCGGCGGCCCCGGCCGTCGGCAACTCGCCCAAGGCGCTCGACTCGCCGCAGCCCATCCCGTTTTTCCTCGGCATCGCCCTCGGCGTGCTCCTCGGCAGCGTGCCGTTCTACCTGCCGGGGCTGCCGGCGGCGGTGAAACTGGGCCTGGCGGGCGGCCCGCTCGTGGCGGCGATCTTGCTTTCGCGCCTGGCCACCACCGGCCCGCTCGTCTGGCACCTTCCCCACACGGCCAACCTCATGCTCCGGGAGATCGGCATCTCGCTCTTCCTCGCCGCGGTCGGCCTCAAGTCGGGCGAGAAGTTCGTCGGCCTGCTGCTCGGGCCGCAGGGCCTGCACTGGCTCGGTTACGGCATCCTCATCACCTTCGTGCCGCTGCTCGTGGTCGGGCTCGTGGCCCGGGCCTGGAAGAAACTCAACTATGCCGAACTCTGCGGTGTGCTCGCCGGGAGCATGACGGATCCGCCGGCCCTGGCCTTCGCCCAGCAGCACCTCGCCAGCGACGCGCCCGCGGTCGCCTACGCCACCGTGTACCCGCTCACCATGCTCCTTCGCGTCTTCTCCGCCCAGTTGGTGATCTTCCTCCTCTACCGCGCCGCCGGCTGACAGGGCCGCAGTGGCGGCGGGGGGGGCCTTCCCGTCGTCCGTCGCCGGGCCGGGCCGGCCGGCCGGCACCCTGGAATAGCATTGCCCTGCGCCGCCTGGGCGGTGTTTGCTCCCTCGTCCCCCATGGCAGGAACAGGCATCGTCATTCCGCACAACATCCCCACTCCCCGCAAGGCCAGTCGGGCGCTGCAACCCGCCCTCAAGGCCGAGCTGCAGCGCATCCTCGAGGCCATCGAGCGCCGGCCGCTCTCCCTCCGCGTGCCGAAACCGGTCCGGCTGATCGAGGACCTCGCCGGGATGCATTATCACTTCAAGCCGGAGATTTTTGTCCAGCTTCGCGGCACCACCTATTTCCGCACCCCCTCGGAAGAGCTGGCTGTCCGCCCCGGCGAGATTGCCATCATGCCGACCGGGCTGGCGCACGGTGAACGGGTCGAGCACGACTTTGAGCCGTTCCGCAACTTCGTCATCGGGTTCTACTCCAGCTCCGTCAGCATGCATTACGCCGAGGAGACCCGGCCCGGGCGGCCCGGCATCACGGAGGTGGGCTTCTATCCCTCCACCCAGCTGCGCCGGATCGAGGATCTCGCCGAGACGCTGGTCCGCATCCACCACTCCGGCTTCTCGCAACGGCAGGTGGCCACGCGCGGCCTGCTGCTCGCCCTCTTTTCCCTCCTGCTGGAGGTGCTGGAGAGCCCGGAGGCCGCCAAGGAGTCGGATTCCGACAAGGTCTGCCAGGTGAAGTGGGTCGTGCGCGACCAGCTCCACCACTCGGGGCTTTCCGTCAAGTCCATCGCCACCCAGCTCGTCTGCTCGCCGGATTACCTCTCCCACTGCTACAACCGGGAGACGGGCGAATCGCTCATCCACTACATCAATCGCCAGCGGGTCAACGGCGCCCTTGAGGCGCTCGCCTCCACCACCAAGTCCGTGGCGGAGATCGCCACCGCCTGCGGCTTCAGCGAGGCCGGCTACTTCACCCGCGTCTTCCGCAAGCTCACCGGCCTGACCCCCGGCGACTACCGCAAACAGCGCGCCGAGGAAAAACGCACCGGCGACTGAGCCGGTGCGAACCGCCCGGCTGGCACCGGCAGAAGATTTTTCTGGAATATCTCCGGCCCAGGGTGCTCATACCGGCGCTTCCACGAAGTTCGGCTATGATGGGTCGGCATGGTGCCGGCACACGTGGCCCGAATCGCAACTCCACGCCATCACCATGACCAAATCCACTCGCACGATCATCGTCGCCGCCGCCCTCGCCGGACTTTATGCCGGTTCCCTCGCCGTCAAGGCCTCCGGCCAGACATCCACCCCCTCTCCCGGTGCCGCCGCCCCCGCCGGAGACGACAAGGCCAAGGACAGTTGCAAGGGCAAGGATGGCTGCAAGGCCAAGGACGCCAAGGATAGCTGTAAGGGCAAAGACGGCTGCAAGAGCAAGGACGCGAAGGACAGCTGCAAAGGTAAGGACGGTTGCAAGGCCAAGGACGCCAAGGACAGCTGCAAGGCCAAGGACGAGAAAGAGCCGGCCAAGTAACCGATGGTCTTTCTCCCGGGTGGGGATCACCCGGGCCGAAGATGTTCCGGGCGGCCGGGCCAAGGTGCCCGGCTTCCCCGTTGCCCGGGATCGCCCCCGCCCTTGCCGGCCGGCCGGCCGCCGGCCAGTTTTTCGCCCACCGCCCCCCCCTCATGCCTGCCAACCGCTTCAACGGCTTCACCGATTACGGCATCGGCATCGGTCTGCGCGTGCCCCACTACGACCACATCCTGTCGCAGCAGCCGACGGTGGACTGGTTTGAAATCATCTCCGAGACCTTCATGGTTGACGGCGGCCGGCCTCTCGAGGTGTTAGATCGCATCCTCGCGCAGTACCGCGTCGTGCAGCACGGGGTTTCGCTCTATTTCGGCTCAACCGACCGGCCGAACCGCGCCCACCTCAAGAAACTGAAGGCGCTGACGAAGCGCACCAAGACACCCTGGCTCTCCGACCACCTCTGCTGGGGCAGCGTCGACGGCCGCGCCACCCATGACCTGCTGCCGATGCCTTACACCCATACGGCCGCCCGGCACACCGCCGCGAAGATCCGCGAGGTGCGCGACTACCTCGAACTGCCCATCGCCGTCGAAAATGTCAGCTCCTACACCGAGTACCACGTCTCCGAGATGACCGAGTGGGAATTCCTCTCCGAGGTCGTCGAACTGGCCGACTGCGGCATCCTCCTCGACGTGAACAATATTTACGTGTCGTCCCAGAATCACTCCTTCGACCCCTGCACGTATGT
Organism: uncultured Opitutaceae bacterium; assembly: GCA_903885525.1. Taxonomy (GTDB): domain Bacteria; phylum Verrucomicrobiota; class Verrucomicrobiia; order Opitutales; family Opitutaceae; genus Didemnitutus. The sequence goes on along the minus strand of CAISJA010000348.1, from coordinate 6,753 downwards.
CGATGGCGTGCCGCACGAGCGGGTGGCCCAGATGCACATCGCCGGGCACACCCGATTCGAGAAGTACATCCTCGACACCCACGATCACCCCGTGCTCGACCCGGTCTGGCAGCTCTACGCCCATGCCATCCGGCGCTGCGGTGTCACCGCCACCTTGCTGGAGTGGGACGACAAGATCCCCTCGTTCCAAGAAGTGCATGACGAGGCGCTGAAGGCCAACGCTTACCTTGCCGGTGCCCGTGGGGCGGCGGCGGGTACGACTCCGCCCAGGCGGGTGGCGCGCCGCCGAAACTAAATGTCCGCGAACCTCATGCCCCGTCGTCATCCGCAACGCGCCGCATCCCGGTTTCGGCCGCCGGCCTCGTTGGGCCCCGGTCGCGCCCCGGCGTTCGGCCCGGCCGCCGGTGGAACATGACAGCCCAGCCCACACCTCCCCTCCGCCGGCGCCAAAAACCGGCGCCCCTTGCGCCGGAGAAGCTCCGCCACCAGGGCGACCTCACGGCGCTCCAACGGGCCATGGAGTCGCTCATCCGGCAGCCGCTTACGCCCACGAACCGCATGCGCCGCCGCACGACCGACGGTCGCCGCACCGCCGCGCTGGCCGCCGCGATCGCCAAGCCGAACGACCGGCTCACCTCCTTTGCACGGATCGAAATCTACAACCGTTCCTACTGGTTCCGGGTGCTCGACAGCCTCCACGAGGACTGCCCGGGGTTGCGCGCCGTGCTGGGCGACCGGAAGTTTCTGCGACTGGCCCAGGAGTTTCTGCTGAAGCGGCCTTCGCACTACTGGACGCTCCGCGACCTCCCCGAGCGCCTGGCGGACTTCATCCGGGCCGAACCGCGCTGGACGAAGCCGCATACCGCCCTGTGCCACGACCTCGCCCGCTTCGAGTGGGCGCAGGTGGAGGTCTACGACACCGCGGCCCGGCCGCTCTTCACGCTCGACGACTTGCGGGCGGCCAATCCCGCGCGGCTCAGGCTCGGCCTCCAGCCCTACCTGCAACTGCTGGAGCTGTCCTATCCGGTGGACGAATTCATCCTGGCCCTGCGCCGGGGAGAAAATCTCCTGCGCCACGACACCTCCAGCGTGCCCGGCGCCCCGCCGGCGGGCGGAAAGTGCCCGGTCCCGCGGCCCCGCCCCCAGCGTTGTTGCGTCGCCATCCACCGGCACGGCGGGAAAATCTATTTCAAGCGGCTCGACCCCGCCGCCTACCGCATCCTCCGGGCCCTGCGGGCGGGCCGCCCCCTCGCCACCGCGCTGGCGGCCGGTCTCCCGCGGGGCCGACGGTCGGCGGGCTGGCCGGAGAAAATCCAGGACTGGTTCAAAACCTGGATGGAGCTCGGCTGGTGCTGCCGGCGCGATTCTCGATCCGAGAAAACCTGAGGGGCGGAGAGCGGAGTTTCTCCGCCTCGCCGGAACGTGGCGACCCCGCCTCCCCGCCGGGAATAATGTCCCGGAACTCTGCTCCCACCCGCATGCACCTCCGCGCCCTGCTCCATCGCTGCGAAGCCTTCGCCTCCAGCCTGTCCTCGCCCCTGCTGCTTTTGCTCCGCCTGTGGTGGGGTCTGTCCTTTGCCCGCACCGGCTGGGGCAAGCTGCGGCACCTCGATCAGACCGCGGATTATTTCGCCAGCCTGCACCTGCCGGCGCCAAAGCTAAACGCCCTCCTGGCTGGCTCCACCGAATGCCTCGGCGGGGCGCTCCTGCTCGTCGGCTTGTTCTCCCGCCTCGTGTCGGTGCCGCTCATCTTCACCATGCTGGTCGCCTACGCCACGGCCGACCGTGAGGCGCTCGGGGCGATATTTAGCGACACCGATAAATTCGTCTCCGCCGCGCCATTTCCGTTCCTGCTCGTGGCCTTGCTGGTGCTCGCCTTTGGCCCCGGCCGATTCTCGCTCGATCAGGTTTTCGCCACGCGCCCACCTCCGCGGTAGCCTTCGTTGCCCGGTCTGCTCCGTCGGGCCGCCACCCCCGCGCCACCGGCCCCCGCCTCCCCGGGCAGAAGCGCGGTGGGTGCGCCTCCCCGGTGCGCCGCTCCGCGGCGATAGTCCGGCCTCGCCCCTCCAGGGACCGGCTACTCCGCCTGCACCACCTTGGTGCCCGCGATGAGATCATGCAGGCAGCGGCGGTCATCGCGGAAGATGAAGCAGACGTCGACGAGCGTGAAAACAAAGCCGATCCAGGGCACGGCCCGGATGAAGCCGGTGACGAAATTCCGCAGCAGCCAGGCGTGGACGAAGCCGGCCGCGGCATGGCCCGGCTCCCGCACGATGCGGATCTTCAGCAGCTTCTTGCCGATGGTCTGGCCGCGGGTGGCCAGCAGCCAGACCTGCACAATCAGCAGACCCAGACCGCCAACCCCAAGCAGGATCAAGCCGAGCACCAGATGAAAAACCTCAATCTCGGAAAAATCGGGCTCGCCGCCGCGGCTGACCACCAGAACCGCCCGCAGGAAGCTCATCCCCAGGACCAGCAGCCCCGGGGCTGCACAACTGATCGCAATGACATTGTCGAGAATCACCGCCCCGAGGCGGACGAACCGGTCGGCCAGCCCCGGGGCCGCTGCCTCGGCGAAGGTCGCGGCCGGCGTGGGCCGGTCGGCCTCGACCGGCGGGGGCGGCGGGGTGGCGGAAAATTCGGCGAATTCCCCCAGGGTACGCCACTCGGCTTCGCCCTGGCGCTGGGCCTTGGTCTGCAGGTTGGCCCGGCCGTCGCGCATCCAGGCCTGCACCTTGTCAGCTGGCACCGGCCCATACTGCTTGCCGTCGGAACCGAGGATGGTGAACATGTTGCCGCGATTGTCGCCGGCCCGCGCGCCACGTCAATGCCTCAGGCTTTCCGGGAGAAAAAACCTCAGTCCTCCCCGTGCTTTTCGTCGATGCGCTGGCGGAGCTGCTTGGTGGCTTTCTTCCGCTCCGACTTGGTCTGCTGGGCGAGGAGCCGGTCCGTCTGGCGTTGGGCCAGGGCGTTTTCCCGGGCCAGCCGCAGGTAGCTCTGCCAGCGGGGCCGCTCCAGCGACCCGTCGGCCAGCGCGGCCTGCACCGCGCAGCCGGGCTCAGGGCCGTGCGTGCAGTCGCGGAACTTGCAGCGCCCGGCGAGCGCGATGACGTCGGCAAAGACGTTGTCCACCGCCTCCTCCGCCTGCCAGGGCTGGAGCTCGCGCATGCCGGGGGTGTCGATGATGAGCACGCCGTCGGGAGAAACGAGCAGCTCGCGCTCGGTGGTGGTGTGCCGGCCCTTGCCGTCGATCGCGCGGATCTCCTGCGTGAACTGGACGTCGGTGCCCACGATTTCGTTGATCAGGGTGGATTTGCCCACGCCCGAGGAGCCGAGGAAGGCGACGGTGCGGCGCGGCCGCAGCCAGGGGGCGAGGGCCTGAAGGCCTCCGCGCCTGATCGCGCTGGTGACGACGACGGGGACGCCGCCCGCAATCACCTCCGCCTCGGCGCGCAGGTCGGCGGCCTGTTTCGTGAGGTCGGACTTGTTGAGCACCACCACCGGCTGCGCGCCGCTGGCGCGGGCGGCGGCAAGGTAACGCTCGATCCGGCGCAGGTTGAAATTGCCGTCCAGCGAGCTGATGAGGAAGACGGTGTCGACGTTGGCCGCCACCACCTGCTCGACCACCTGCTCGCCCGCGGCCTGCCGGGAGAATTTGGTGCGGCGCGGCAGCACGGCGTGGATCAGCGCGCGGGTGCTATCGCCCGGTTTCGGCTCCATCGCCACCCAGTCGCCCACCGCGGGCATGTCCGTCGGGCCGGCTGTGACGTGGAGGAATTTGCCCGTGGCCTCGCCCAGCCGGGCGGTTTCGGGCGTGGTCACCTCCCAAAAGCCCTTCAGCGGGAGCGTGACGCGCGCCGGTTGCCGCCCCACCGCGGCGTGCGGGCCGAAGGCGGCGGCAAAATCATCGGTCCAGCCGAGGTCGGCGAGCGTCATGCCGGGAGCAGTTTCGACCCCGTGGGGCCGGGCCGCCAGAACAAGGCCGTATGGCCCACGGCACCGACGCAGAGGCAGGGGGCGGCGGCCGCCAGCTGGTCGCAGAGACCCGCCCGCTCCCGGCGGTCCTGCCCGCTCGAAAACCGGAGCTTCACCAGCTCCTTCGCCCCGAGCAGCCGGTTGAAGTCGGCCAGGAAGGCCGGGGTCACCCCCTCCTTGCCGAGGTAGGCGCTGTCCGCCGTGGTCTGGCCAAGGCCACGGAGACGGGTTTTCTGGGCACCATTGAGTGGGGGCAGGGACATGATGCCTCCGATTACGCCGGTCCGGCCCGGAAAAAACAATCCCAACCTACGGGCCCGGTCCACCCGCCACACCCCCGCCATGTCGCACCTCGCCACACCCCCGCCACACGCACCACACGGCGCAGCACCGCACCGGCGCAGCAGTCGCACCGCACCATGCCATGCCACGCCATGCCCCGCCCGCCCGATTTCCCCCCATCACTTGTCATACAATATATGACAAGTTCCGGGAGGGGGCGGGGGATCGGTCCGCGCCTGCCCGTGGCTTGGGTGAAGCCCATGGTCTTTTGTTTTGGCTTGGCCGTCAGAGAGGGCCGGGCTTCGCGCCCTCGTGATCATTCAGAGGGAACGATGCCTCAAAACAAAAGACCGTGGGGTGAAGCCCGGGGAGCGGGACGATGGCGTGGCGTTGAGCGCGCTGGGGAGATAGGATTGCGGCCGGGACGGAAGCGGGGCTACGCGGGGGGCGGGCTGAAGGTGCCCGGGGGCAGCTCGCGCCATTGGCCCGGGGCGAGCCCGCCAAGGGTGAGACGGCCGAAAGACACCCGGTGCAGGGTGAGCACGGGGCAGCCCTGGCAACCAAACATCCGGCGCACCTGATGGTATTTGCCCTCGGTCAAGGTCAGCTCGGCCTCCCGCGGACCGAGCACGCGGAGACTCGCGGGAGCGCAGGGCTCCTTTTCGTCCGGCAGCAGGAGCTGGCCGGAGGCGAACCGGTCGCCCAACCCGGGCGGGAGGTCGGCGCCGAGTGTGGCGTGGTAAACTTTCGGGACCTTGTGCCTCGGCGAAGTGAGGCGGTGCACCAGCTCGCTCCGGTCGGTCAGGAGGAGCAGCCCGCTGGTATCCTTGTCGAGCCGGCCGATGCTGGTGACCACGGGATTGCGGCGGCGCCAGCGGGCGGGCAGCAGCCCGTAGATGCTTGGACCCTCGCGGTCGTCGTGCGAACAGACCAGCCCCAGCGGCTTGTGCAGCAGAAGGAGGAGGCCGTCGGGATGATCGAGCGGCTCGCCGTCAACCTGCACGGCGGCGGGATCAACCTTTTGCCCGAAACCATCCGCCTCCGCCCCGTCCACCGTCACGCGCCCGTCGGCCACCCAAGCCCGCGCTTCGCGGCGGGAGCAGTATCCGAGATTGGCGAGGAGTTGGTCGAGCCGGCGCAGCATGGGAGCAGACTAGCCATGCTATTTCGGGACAGGCGGCGAGGAATTTTTCCGATCGCCCTTTGTCTGGTCTCCACGGAGCCCGGGCCAGGCCGCGACGAGGAGGGCGGAAGGAATGCCCGGGGCGGGGATCGAACCCGCACTTCCTTACGGAAAGGGGATTTTAAGTCCCCAGCGTCTACCATTCCGCCACCCGGGCGAGGGTCCCTTCCTTCATGCGGTTCTGCGCGCCCGAGGCGAGCCTAACCGTGCGGCCGCGGGCCGCCTCGCCTTCGCCCGGCCCGCCTCCGCCCGGGCGATCTCCACGAACCGGGCCAGTGCGGGGTGGGGATTGGTGTCCGACCAGGCGGCGAAATACCGGTAGCAAGGCACGGGCTTGGCCAGCGGGATGAAGCGCACCCCGGGCGGGCAGAGCTTGGCATACTGGGCGGGCAGGATCGTCGCCCCCATGCCGGCCGCCGCATAGCTGATGGTGGTGGCCGGCTGCCCGGCCTCGAGCACGACGTTCGGTTGGAAACCCGCCTGCTGGCAGAGCACGATGACCCAGGGATTGTAGAGCGGGGCGGTCTCGCGGGCGGCGAGATAGAGCGGAGTGTGGGCCAGCTCGGAGAGGGTCAGCTCCGGCCGGCGCCGCTTCTGCAACAGCGGATGGTCCTCGGGCAACACCGCCACCAAGGGCTCCTCGTCCACCTGCGCGAGCCGCAGCTCATCGGTCTCCCGTGTCAGCCCCAGGCCGATGAAGCCGAGGTCGATGCGGTGCTTCACCAGCGCCTCGATCTGCTGCACGGTGTCCATCTCCTGCAGACGAAGCTCGACTTTGGGCATGTGCCGCCGGAAGGCGCGCAGGAGCAACGGGAGCAGATGGTAGGTGAGCGAGGGCACGAACCCGAGGATGATCTCGCCCACCTCGCCGGCCGCCTCGCGCCGCGCCGCCAGCGCCGCATCCTCCGTATCGCGCAGCAGCTGCCGGGCCCGGGCGAGAAAGCGCCGGCCCGGCGGGGTCAGCACGACATGGTGCGTGCTCCGGTCGAGCAGCCGGGCGCCAATCTCGGTCTCCAACTGCCGGATCTGGTTGCTCAGGGCCGGCTGCGAGACGCGCAGCGCCTCGGCCGCCCGGCGGAAATGCAGCCGCTCCGCCACCGCCACAAAGTACCGCAGATGCCGCAGCTCCATGGCGCGTTGATAGCTTTTTTCTATCACCAAGTGCAAATCTAAATCAGAGCCGTCCCACAGCTACGGCTGAACTGAGCGAAGAAAGTGGCTCGGTTGAATGATTTTCATCTGCCACTAGGCAGGGGTGAAAAAAAGAAAAACAAAACAACCGAGCCGCCGGCACACTACGATCCTGCGTCAGC
>CAISJA010000347.1 GCA_903885525.1 uncultured Opitutaceae bacterium | reverse complement strand
CCGGCCTCGCCCTCGACGCGGACCTGAGTGCCGCCGTGTTCGACCGCACCGGTGGGGTCTCTCTCATCGAGGCCAACCTCGGTTCCGCCTACCAGCCGCTTTGATCCTTCTTCCTCCCATGCGCCACCAACTCCCCTCCTTAGCCCGCCTCGCCCTCCTGCTCGCCCTCTGCGCCGGCATCCTTCCCGCCGCCGAAACCCTCGCGGGCGGCCGGCGCGCCGTCTCCTTTGAAGTCAACGGCCAGTGGATCGGCGAAGGCGTTTCCTTCAGTCCCTACCGCGATGGCCAGGGTCCTGACGGCCAACCCCTGCCCACCCGGGCCGAGATCGCCGCGGACCTCCAGCTCGTCTCCCGCTACTGGAAACTCATCCGGATGTACGACAGCACCGGGGTGACCGAGGAGACTCTCCGGATCATCCGCGACGAGCACCTGCCGCTGAAGGTGATCGTGGGCGCCTGGATCGCGGGTGAAAAAAAGCCCGCCGATCCGGAGAAAAACCGCACCGAAGCCGCCAACGCCATCCGCCTGGCCAACACCTATCCCGACCAGGTCCTGGCGGTCTCAGTCGGCAACGAAGCCTGCGTCTGGTGGTCCGATCACCGGGCCGATCCGGCGGTCGTCATCCGGCATATCCGCGCCGTCCGGGCGGCCATCCGCCAGCCGGTCGCCATCGCCGACGATTATGATTTCTGGGAGAAGCCGGAGTCCCGGTCCATCGCCGCCGAGGTGGATTTCATCATCCTCCACGCCTACGCCCTCTGGCATGGCCGGCCGGTGGACCACGCCGTCGACTGGCTCGCCCACATCTACGACCAAGCGGTGCAATTCCATGCCGGCACGCCCATCATCATCGGCGAAACCGGCTGGGCCACGCAGCACGACGCCACGCGCACCCAGCAGGGCCAGGAGGGCGACCTGATGAAGGGGGAGACCTCCGAGGCGGCCCAGCTCGATTACCTGCGCCAGCACTACCGCTGGGTCCGCTCGCGCCGGGTGCCGACCTTCCTCTTCGAGGCCTTTGACGAAAACTGGAAGGGCGACGGAGCCAAGAGCTCGCCCGCCGCCGCCGAAAAGCACTGGGGCGTGTTCGACACCCAGCGCCGGCCGAAATCTTCCTTCGCTGCGATCATCCGGGAATTCTATCAGCAGCCCCGGTGAAGGCCCGCCCGCCCCGCCGGCTCCGGTGCTGGTGCTGGTCCGGGGTGGGCCTGCTGCTCGCCCTGCTCACCGCCGGGCTGGCCAACGCCGGCCTGCCGGGGGGCGGCCGCCGACCGCTGGTGCTCGAATGGGACGGCACCTGGATCGGCGACGGCCTCGCCTTCAGCCCGTACCGCGACGGCGAGGCCCCCTACCACCGGGCACCGACCGACGAAGAGATCCTCGCCGACCTGCGGCTCGTCGCGCGGCATTGGCGGCTCCTCCGGTTGTATGAGCTGACGCCCGCCACCGAGCGCACCCTCGCCCTCATCCGCCGCGAACATCTCCCTCTCCACGCCATCATCGGCGCCTGGGTCACCGCCGACACCACTCCGGCCGAGAAGACCAAGAACCGCGCCGAGCTCGACGGGCTGATCCGCCTCGCCAACGCCTACCCCGACATCGTCCTTGCCGCCGCCATCGGCAACGAGGCCGGCGTCTTCTGGTCCGGCTACCGCACCGCGCCGGCCAACCTCGTCCGCTGGGCCCGCGAGGTGCGCGCCGCCATCCGCCAGCCCGTCACCTGCGCCGACGATTTTAATTTCTGGAACAAGCCGGAATCGCGCGCCGTGGCCGCCGAACTGGATTTCATCACCTTGCACGCCTACGCCCTCTGGAACCGCCAGCCGCTCGCCGGTGCCTTTGCCTGGACCATCGCCCGCTACGAGGAGGCGGTGCAGTTTCATCCGGGCATCCCCATCCTCATCGGCGAGACGGGCTGGGCGACCCACCATGACCCTAGCCGCCAGCAACCCGGTGAGGAAGGTTTTCAGATGCCAGCGGAAGTCTCCGACGCCGCCCAAGCGGATTACCTGCGCCAGCACTTCGCCTGGGTCCGCACCCACCGCGTGCCAGTCATTCTCTTCGAGGCTTTCGATGAAAACTGGAAGGGTGGCGGCAGCGCCTCCCCGGCCGGTGTCGTGGAAAAGCACTGGGGTTTATACGATGCCCAGCGCCGGCCGAAAGCGGCCTGGCAGGCCGTGGCCCGCGAGCTTTTCCCGGAGCCGTGATCCTCTGGGCCAATCCACTCACCGATCCGTGCGGAACCAAATCCGGTAGGTCTCCCCGGCTGCCCCGCTGTCGGCAAAAGGTTGCAGCCGCAGGTCGCGGGGGACGTCGTCCCATGGGCCGCGCGCCTGCGCGACAAACTGCAGGGACGGCCCGCCCTCGGGCGCCGGCACCGGGAGGCGGTCGGGCTCCACGCGCAGCTCATGGAGCGGGGCGAGCTTGGCGTTGCGCACCGAGTCTGCGGCGAGGACAAACGGCCCCCAGGTGAAGGCGGTGCGGGCATAGTTGGTGTACTCGCCCGGCGCCACCGCGCCGCCCAGGGTGTAAGCCAGCTCGACACGGTCGCCGTCGCGCCATTCGCGGGCCGGCAGCTCGGCCCAGCCGGGACCATAAGCCCGCCCGTCGATCCGCAGCGGCGCCGCCCAGTCGGGCACGCGCCAGCGCAGGGCAAAACGCGCGGGCCGGTCGGTCCGCACCGTGAGCCGGGCGCGCCCCTCGCGCGGAAAGCCGCTCTCCTGCGCCAACGTCACCACGGCATCGCCGAGAGTGAAGCGGGCCTGCGCCGTCTCAAACGTGCTCACGCCGAGCACGCCGTCGCCCTGCAGAAAGGCGCAGGTGGGGGAGAGGGCCAGCGCCCGCGGACCGCTGGAATGGCAGCAGGTGATCCCCTGGTCGTACTGTTTCTTGCCCTCCAGCGGGGTGTAGTAGCACCAGTCGGCGCCGGCCGGATGCTGAGCGGCGGTGAGGTGGTTGTACTGGGCGCGCTCAATCTGGTCGGCATACGCGCTCTCCCCGGTCAGCCGCAGCAGGTGCAGATTGAGCTGGATCCAAGTCACGGTAACGCAGGTTTCGCCCACGTTGGCTTCGCTGCCGTTGGGCAACTCGTGGTCGGTCCCAAAGTGTTCATGCGTGCTGGTGGACCCGGTCAGGTAGAGCCGGCGCGCCACGATGTCCACCCACGCCTGGAGGACCGCCGACAGCACCCGCTGGTCACCGGTGGTCCGCGCGTATTCGCACAGCCCGACCAGGTTGGAGAGCATTTCATAGGCCTTGGCGTTAGCCGTGTGGCTGACGTCCTTCCGCTCGAGCAGCGTCCGCACGATGCCCGGGCCACCCGGTTCATCGTCGGCGGTGCGAAGGTAGCGGGCGAACTCCAGGTAGCGGGCCTCCCCGGTCAGGCGGTAGAGCTGCACCATCGGCTCCAGCACGCAAGTCGCCGCCATGCCCCGGTGCTCGCCCGCCGCGTTGATGCTGCGCTGGGCGGGGAACGTGGCGATGAGCAGGTCCCCCATCCGGCGGCAAGCGGCCAGCGCGGGCTCGTGGCCGGTGTAGCGGTAATAGGCCAGCAGGCCGAGGAGATTATAGTTGTGGCTCCAGACATCCCAGCCGGCGTCTTCGTAGAGGCCAAAGCGTTTCCCCTTCACATAGGTGCCAAGGTAACCGTCGGGCTCCTGCGCCGCGAGCAGCTCGTGGACCACGCCATCCAGCTTCCGCTTGAGCGCGGCATCGCCGGTGTAGACCCAGGCCAGCGTCGCGGCGTGCAGCCACTTGCCCACATGCTCGCCGATCCAGGGGTGCGCGCCCGGCTTGTGCTGGAACCCCGCCAGCAACGGGGCGGTGTCGACCACCAGCAGCCGGTGCGCCATGCTGGCGTCGAGGCGCGCGCCCAGCCAGCCGTGGAGCTGCACGTCCGAGGGTTCCAGCGTTCGCAGCACCTCCGGCAACGCGGGCGCCACGCGGTCGGGCACGGGCAGGCGCGGCACCGCCCGCAGCCCGCCGCCCACCACGAGCGCGAGCAAGGTTGAAAGCAGAACGCGCCGATAGCGGTGATTCATGACGAAGCTCCTGATTTGGCCGGTTCGGGCCCGGGGCGGCGATCGTCGCGAAATTCCGCCTTCTGCCAATCAAATTGTGGCGCGAGGTCGCGCATGACCGGCAGCCATTTGGCGTAGAGCGCCCGGGCCACGGCGGTCGTCCCCGCCTGCCGGGCGTCAGCCAACCAGCGCCCTCGCCGGAACCTGGCCGGCGGCCAGCACCAGCACGGAAAACAGCATGACCGGAGCCCAGCGGCGCAAATTTCGCATACGAAGGGGCACTAACCGTTCGCCGCCGGACGGCGACCCGAAAACGCCCGCTCGACACCTGCGGGCCGGCCCACAATTATGGCCTCTTGCCCGTCGCCACGGCCGCCCTTGTCCCGACTCACCGCCCGCCGGCTCGTCCCGCCAGAGTTCTTCCGTTTCCCCGCCCCTGCTCCCCGCCCATGAAGCCCACCCACCCCGTCCGGGAAAAAATCACCCGGCTCGTCCCGCCCCCGCAGGCCCTCGCCGCCATTGCCGCCCCGCAGGCTGAGCCCGATGAAGCCGCCGACCATCCCGGCCCGCTCTTTTCCTGGTTGCAGAAACGGGGGGCCGGGGTGCTGTTGCACCCGACCTGCCTGCCCGGCGACCAAGGCATCGGCGTCTTCGATGCCCACGCCGTGCGCTTCCTCGATTTTCTCTCGCGCGCCGGCATCAAGCACTGGCAGCTCTGCCCGCTCGGGCCCACCGGCTATGGCGATTCCCCCTACCAGTGTTTCTCGGCCTTCGCCGGCAACCCCTACCTGGTCGATCTGCTGCCGCTCGTGCGCGCCGGCCTGCTGCGGGAGTCCGACCTCGCCCCGCTGCGCGCTCTGCCCACGGACCGGGTGGAATATGGCGCGCTCTACCGCCTCAAGCTGCCCCTGCTCTCGGCCGCGCACGCCGCCTATCGGGCCAAGGCCACCCCGCTGCCCTACGGCGACTTTGCCGCCTTCTGCGCCAGCCAGGCCGGCTGGCTCGACTCCTACACCTACTTCCGCGCCCTGAAGGATCATTTTGCCGGCCGCCCGTGGTGGGAATGGCCCGCCGAGCTGCGCCAACACCACACCGCCGTCGCCTCTCCACTCTATGCCCGGCTGGCCACCCAGCGCGAATCGCACGCCTTCAGCCAATACCTCTTCTTCGGCCAGTGGACGGCCCTCCGCGCCGCCGCCCGTGAGCGCGGCGTGGAATTCATCGGCGATGTGCCGATCTTTGTCGCCGCCGACTCCGCCGATGTCTGGGCCAATCCGGAACTCTTCGAACTCGACCCCGCCACCGGGCGCCCCCTTGCCGTGGCCGGCGTGCCGCCCGATTACTTTTCCGCCGACGGCCAGCTCTGGGGCAATCCGCTCTACCGCTGGGAGGTCCATGCCGCCGACGGCTACCGGTGGTGGCTGGCCCGCCTGCGCGCGACCTTCGCCCTCTACGACATCGTCCGCATCGACCACTTCCGCGGCTTCGACGCCTACTGGCGCATCCCCTTCCCGGCGGAGACCGCCCGCCACGGCGCCTGGGTGAACGGACCCGGTGCCGCCCTCTTCCGCGCCATCCGCCACGCCTTCCCCGCCGCCCGCATCATCGCGGAGGATCTCGGCGTCCAGACCCCGTCCGTCCAGCGCCTGCTCGCCGATACCGGCCTGCCGGGCATGCTCGTGCTGCAGTTCGCTTGGGGCAGCGACGCCACCAACAGCTACCTGCCCCACAACGCCGCGCCAAACACGGTGGTCTATCCCGGCACGCACGACAACGACACCACCCTCGGCTGGTACGCCGCCGCCCCGGAGGCGGAGCGCGATCACGCCCGCCGCTACCTCCGCGTGTCCGGCCGCGAAATCGGCTGGGATTTCATCCGCGCCAGCTACGCCTGCGCCTCCCGCCTCGCCGTCGTCTCCCTGCCGGACCTGCTCTCCCTCGACACTTCCGCCCGCTTCAACACCCCGGGCAAGGCCGAAGGCAACTGGCAATGGCGCTACCGCGGGGAGCAATTCGCCCGGTTGGCGGCGGACAGCACCGCTTACCTGCGCGAGCTCGCCCAACTGTACGGCCGCTGAGGGCCGCCCGCCCTGGGGGGGCCAGCGTCCGCAGCCCGCGCCGGCGGTGCCCATTCTGCGCCTCCGCCTCCGCAACGCGGCACCTCCATACGCGAGCGGCGGTCAGGGCATCGCGGCCCAGACGCGCTGCACATCGTCGTGGTCCTCGATCTCCTGCAAGAATTCCCCGACCTCGGCGCGGGCAGTCTCGTCCAGCTCCGGGCAGTTTTTCGGCAGGTAGCCAAGCTCCGCCGTGACCACGGACCAGCCGTGCTCCTTCAGCCAGGTGGCGACGCCGTGCACACCCGTGCGGTCGGTGATGAAGCGCGCCCCCATCGCGCCCTCGGGGATGTCGTCGTTCTGTGCGTGGTTGAGCGGCGCGAAATCGTTGGCCCCCGCCTCGATGGCGGTGGCCTCGAGGTCGGTGCCCGCCGCGGCGGTGTGGGCTTCGACCAGGCCGACGTGGTCGAAAAGAAACTTGTTGCTGCCCGCGCCGCCGAGCACGCCCTTCTTGAAGAGCACGCGGATTTCACCGGCGGTGCGGTTGTGGTTGTCCGTCATCACCTCGACGACCACCGCCACCTTGTGCGGGGCGTAGCCCTCGTACACGACGTGCTCGAGGCTCGACTTGTCGCCTCCCGTGCCGGCACCCTTGGCGACGGCCCGCTCGATCACATCGCGGGTGACGCTCGCCTTCTTCGCCTTTTCCACCGCGGCGAAAAGCCGGGCGTTGGCGGTGAGGTCGCCCCCGCCCATCTTGGCGGCCACCGTGATTTCCTTGACCAGTTTGCCGACCACCTGGCCCTTTTTTAGGTTAACGATCGCGCGTTTCGCGTGCAGCCATTGACGTCCCATAGACCGTCAGGCTACGCGACCCTCCGCCCCGGCGGCAAGGCTGCAAAAGCTCCCGCCCGCAGGTTGTTCCCGCACCTCGGGTTTCCTGCCCGGGAAAAATCGCGCTCCCCGGGCCGAAGCCAGACTCCGCCCCGCCGACCGCCGCCTCGTCAGGAATGGGCCCGGCCGGGCTGACACGCTGCGCCCTTGCGCGGGCCGGTGCGTGGCCTCACACCTCGCCCTGCATGCCCTGGGTCACCGCCGCGCTTATCTCCGCCTTCTTCCTCGGTTGCTATGACCTGAGCACCAAGCATGCGGTCCGCGCCAATGCCGTGCTGCCCGTCCTCTTCCTCGCCAGCCTGTGCAGCGCCTCGCTCTGGGCCGGGTTGTTCGCCCTCGGCCGCTGGGCCCCGGACCGGGTGCCCGCCCTCTGCTGGGTCGCCCCGCTTACGCCCGGGCAGCACTTGCTCCTGTTGGCCAAGTCCGCCCTCGTCTCCGCCTCCTGGGTCTGCTCCTACTTCGCCCTGAAACAGCTGCCGCTGTCGCTCGCCGCCCCCGTCCGCGCCACCAGCCCGCTGTGGACGCTGTCCGGCGCCATGCTCCTGCTGGGCGAACGCCCCTCCTGGCTCGAGGGCGCGGGCATCGCACTCACCCTGGGCTCGTTCCTCGGCCTCTCCTTCGCCGGCCGGGCGGAGGGGATCCACTTCCACCGCAACCGCTGGGTCTGGCTCCTGGTCGGAGGCACGGCGTTGAACGGCTTGAGCGGCCTCTACGACCGGATCCTCCTCGGCCACCTCGGCTTCACCGCCGCCACCGTGCAATGCTGGTTCTCGCTCTACCTCGCGCTGCTCTTCCTGCCCCTGGCGCTCGGCTGGAAATACCGGCTCTGGCCGCGGCAGGAATTTCATTGGCGCCACAGCATCATCGCCCTTTCCCTCGCCCTCCTCGTCGCCGACTTCGTCTATTTCGACGCCCTCCGCCAACCCGGCGCCCTCATCGCCGTCGTCGCCAGCCTGCGCCGGGGCAGCACCCTCGTCGCCTTCGCCGGCGGCCTCTGCCTGTTCCAGGAGAAAAACGGCCTGAAGAAATTCCCCGCCGTGGCTGGCATCCTCACCGGCATTGTCCTCACCCTGCTGGGCCGGCCCCGCTGAAACGCAGATTCCCTCGCCAGCCGGCCCTTTCCCGCTACCTTCCCGCCATGCCCACCGTCTACGAGACCCTCCGCGCCGACATCGTTGCCGCCATGAAAGCCCGCGATTCCGCGGCCGCCCTCGCACTCCGCACGATGGACGCCGCCATCCAGCGTGCCGCCATGGACCAGAACAAGCCCGTGGACGACACCCTCACGCTCACCGCCGTGCGCAAGGCCGTGAAAAACCTGTCCGATGCCCGGACCGAATTCGAAAAGGGCGGCCGGGCCGACCTCGTGGCCGCCAACACCGCCGAAATCAAGCTGCTGGAAAAATACCTGCCCGCCGGCCTCGAGGCCGCCCGGCTGGAGGTCCTCATCGCCGAGGTCATCGCCGCCGCCGCCGCCACCTCAAAGAAGGACATGGGCAAGGTCATCGGCGCCCTCAAGCAGCGCCCCGAGGCCGGGCTCATCGATTTCGCCCTGGCGAGCAAGCTCATCCAGGCCCGGCTGCCCTGAGCCCCACGGTCTTTTGTTTTGAGGCATCGTTCCCTCTGAACGATCACGAGGGCGCGAAGCCCGGCCTTCTCCGACGGCCAGGCCAAAACAAAAGACCATGCCCTGAGCCCGCCACGCCCCCAGCGCCTCCGGCCTCTCACCCCCGCCGCCCTGCCCCCTCGCCCTCGCCGCCCTCGTCCCCGCTCCTTCGCTCCCGCCCTCGCGCTCCCGCCCTCGCGCTCCCGCCCTCGCGCTCCCGCCCCCTGTCCCGGGGCCCATTCCTCCGAGCCGCGCCTGCCTGCCAGAGTAACCCACTAGGTTACTTTACGCATTTCTTCCCTCCCTAAACTCCACCGGACAAGTAACCCAATGGGTTACTCTTTTGGAGCCGGTTTCTGGAGGGGCCCCACGGAGGCCGGGAGGCCAAGGGGG
>CAISJA010000346.1 GCA_903885525.1 uncultured Opitutaceae bacterium | reverse complement strand
CGGGTTCGGGGTAACGCTGCAGCAGCAGGAAATCCAACGCCATGTTCTCGGCGGCGGCACCGGTGCGGGTGGGAAGCAGGTGCAGGTTCATCAGGAAAGGACGGAGGGCAACACGGAAGGGCGGGTGAGGCAGAAAGTAAAGCCCCCGGGAGCCTGCTGCAACGCTCCGGCGGCGGCGGGCGGCAGGACCCGCCCGCTGCCGGGACCATGCGCGCTGCCGTGGGACCGTGATCTCCCATGCCGCGGGCACCGGCCGACCGGGCCGAAGCGTCCGCAGGCGGCTTGAGCTCGGGACGAGAGGAGGCGCCGGCTCGCGATCAGTCCCCGAAGCAGACTCCGAGCGAACGCCCCACCACCATGATATCGCTGTCCGGCTGGATGGTGCGGAGTTTGCCGATGGCGTCGACAATCGGGATTCCGATCGTGTGCGGGGGCCGGTTCGCGACCATTTCGCCATACTGGTGGTCTTCGATGAGGCGGACGGCATGCACGCCGAAACGGGTGCAGAGGAGCCGGTCGAAGGTGGTGGGGATGCCACCACGCTGCAGATGGCCGAGTACACAGACCCGCGCCTCCTTGCCGGTGCGCCGGCCAAGCTCGGCGGCGAGTACGGCGCCGACCCCGCCCAGCCGGGCTTCGCGGTTCGTGGCTTGGGCGCCCCCCTGGGTGACATAGTCGCCGCCTTTCTCGTGGGCCCCCTCGGCGCAGGCGATGAGGGTGAAAAATTTGCCCTCTTCTTCGCGCTCGGCGATTTTCTTGCAGATGCTTTCGTAGCTGAAGGGGATCTCGGGCACGAGGATCACGCTCGCGCCGCCGGCGATGCCCGAATGCGCCGCAATCCAGCCGGCATACCGGCCCATCATTTCGCAGACCATGATGCGGTTGTGACTCTGCGCCGTGGTGCGCAAGCGGTCGAGCGCCTCGGTGGCGAACGATACCGCCGTATCGAAACCAAACGTCACGGCAGTCCCATGCAGGTCGTTGTCGATCGTCTTTGGCACCCCCACGATCGGAATGCCGGCCTGCATGCACTGCAGGCCGATGGAAAGGGAGCCGTCGCCACCCACGACCACGAGGGCGCGCAGGCCGAGGGCATCAAAATTGCGCTTCGCTTGGGAAAGGATGTCAGGATCGATCTGGCGGCTGTCGCCATGGCCGACCTTCGCGGCGAAACGTCCCTTGTTCGAGGTGCCGAGCACCGTGCCGCCAAGAAAACGGAGGGCATCGAGTTTCAGGTAATCGAGCGGCTCGGCACAAACCGGCTCCAGCAGGCCCTCAAAGCCGCCATAAATTCCGATGGTCTCCCATCCGCGCTTGGCGGCCGCCTTGGCCACCGAGAAGATGACCGTATTGAGTCCGGGGCAGTCGCCGCCGCCCGTCAGGATGCCGATGCGTGTTTTGCTCATGTGTTAGGGAAGGGAGACACCATCCTTGCAGCCGCCGGCGCTCTGCTACAACCGCAAATACCGTCACAAATCTGCGTCGACCGGGATGTTTTCCGGACGCCCGGGCTTCTGAATACATTTCATGATATTATCCATAAATGTTTTACGTATATTTCAAGGAGGCGCTTATGCGCACTTAAATCCCGGCTTCAGACGTATTTTTCCGTTGAAACAGTCCGATTTCGCTCGGAAGCTAACGACAGCTTTGTTATTGTGTCATAATGCTACCCCGCATCCTGATTATCTTGGGTTTGTTTTGGATGGCAAGAAGCACTTGGGCAGCAGCTGCTACTGACAGTCCATTGCCCGATGGCTTGTATGCGGAGTTCACGACACCGCGGGGTGTCTTTACTGCCCGTCTGGACTACGAGCGTGTGCCGATGACCGTGAATTCTTTCGTGGGCCGCGCCGAAGGCACGATCACGCCCCGCAACGGCAAGCCGTTCTATACCGGTCTGCGCTGGTACCGGGTGGTGCCGGACTTTGTCATCCAAAGCGGTGACCCCACCAACCCGGGCGAAGGCACGCCGGACCGCAAACCCCCGGCCAAAGCGAATGGCCTGGCCTCCCATCCCCTGCCTTTTCCCGATGAAATGGTGCCCGGCCTGCATCATGACAGCGCCGGCGTGTTGTCCATGGCCAATGCCGGCCCTGACACCAACAGCACGGAATTTTTCATCACCTTGCGGGAGACCAACCGGCTGAATTACCTGCACTCGATTTTCGGGCGGGTGGTGCGCGGTCTCGAGGCTCTGTCCCGCATCCGTCAGAATGATCCGTTCACCATCCGGATTATCCGCCTCGGCCAGGCGGCCCGGGCCTTTGCCGCCGACGAGCTGGCGTTCAACGAACGGGTCGCCGCCGCCAAGCCTTACGCCTTCGCTTATGAGCCCAACGCGGCGACTCATTTCCACGACCCGAACAAGCTGCTGCCCCAGGAATGGACCCGCGAATTGAATTTCAATTTCAAGCTCGCAAACTTCGAGCGTTTCACAGGCCGGCGCATCTGCGCCCGCATCTTCGCCAAATCCCCCTCCGCAGCCGAGGATGCCAAGCCCGGTGCCTACATGAGCACGCTCGCCGCCAAGCTCGGCATCGGCCGCACGGGGGTGCTCGTGGTTTATTTCGCCGACGAAAAGGATTGGCGCATCTGGTTCGCCGACGACGCCGTCGCCGTCATCCTCGGTCGTGCCCCCACGGCCGCCGACCTCGCGCCCGAGGGGCCGCTGCACCAGGCCAAGATGGCTTTCATCGATGCCGCCGTGGCGGCGGGCGATGCGGAGTTTGCCGCGCAGCAAAAGGCCGCTCCGGCAAACCTGCCGCCCACGCCGGCCCAGCGGCTCAAGCTGCAGATGGATGCGGTGCTCGACCGCCTGATCGTGCTCTGCGAGCCGAAATCCTGACCGTCTCCCCGCGGCACCGCCGTCCCCTCCGAAAAACCTTCCGGCCGACTCTGCGATTGCTCCGGCCCCGCGTCCCGTTTGTGATCCGCACCGCATGATGTCCCGCTGCCTGCTGGTGTTCGCCTGCTGCCTTGTCTGTTGCCGCCCAGCCGGGGCTGCGGATGACCTCCGCACCCGGGTCGCCACCCGGGTGGAGGCCGACTATCCTTCGCTCTTTGCGATCTACCAGGATCTCCACCTCCACCCCGAGCTGTCCTTCACCGAGGTGCGCACGGCCGCGCTCCTGGCGGGGGAATTGCGCGCCGCCGGCTATGCCGTCACCGAGCACATCGGCTCGATGGGCGTGGTGGCCGTGCTGCGCAACGGCGCCGGTCCCACCGTGCTGCTCCGCGCCGACCTGGACGCGCTGCCCGTGAAGGAAGCCACGGGCCTGCCTTACGCCTGCACCACCACGGTCAAGGATCTTGCCGGCCGCGATTCCCCGGCGATGCATGCCTGCGGCCATGACGCGCACGTCACCAGCCTGATCGGCACGGCCCGCGTGCTCGCCGCGCTCAAGGATTCCTGGTCCGGCACGCTGGTGCTGGTCGGCCAGCATGCGGAGGAAACGGTGGGAGGCGCGCGGGCAATGCTCAGCGACGGACTTTATACCCGCTTCCCCGTGCCGGACTACGCGCTCGCCCTGCATGTGTGGGCCGACCTGCCCGCCGGCCAGGTCGGTTATACCGAGGGTGGAGCCTGCGCCAATGTGGACGGCATCGACATTCTGGTGCGCGGCGTCGGCGGCCATGGCTCCAAGCCTCACACCACCAAGGACCCGGTCGTGCTTGCCGCCGAGATCGTCATGGAGCTGCAGACCATCGTCAGCCGGGAGCTGAAGCCCGGGACTCCGGCCGTGGTCACGGTGGGCAGCATCCACGGAGGCACTCGCCGCAACATCATCGGCGAAGAGGTGAAGCTGGAGCTGACCATCCGCACCTACAGCGAGGCCGTGGCCGACCGGATCATTGCCGCGGTGAAACGCATCAGCGAGAACCTGGGGCGCGCCGCCGGGATGCCCGAGGATCGTCTGCCGGTGGTGTCGCGGGCGGAGGTGCGCAACCCCGTCACCTATAACGACCCCGTCCTGACCCGCCGCGTCGCCGGCAGCATCGGGGCCGCACTCGGCCGGGATCAGGTGGTCCCGCTGGAACCCTCGACCGTCGGCGAGGATTTCGCGGAATACGGCCGCACGCGGCACCATGTGCCCATCTGCCTCTTCTGGGTGGGAGCGACTGATCCGGTCAGATTTGCCGAAGCCCAGGCCAGTGGCGGCGGCGTTCCATCCAACCACTCCCCGCTTTTCGCGCCGTTGCCCGAGCCCACTCTGAAGACCGGCATCCGCGCGATGAGCGCCGCCGCGCTCGACCTGCTGGCAAAGCACTGAATCCCTCCCGGATAGACTCCCGCCTCCGGGGCGGTCAGCGGAAATGGCCGCCACACCCGGTGAGGGCGGGCGGGGGAAGGCTTTTCGCCCTCTGCCCGCCGCTCCCACCACCGCGCGAAATCGCGGTGGCGTCGGCGGCTTCCGGGCTCACGGTTTGGCCAGCTTCTCGCCCTTTTCCTCCCAACCGGAGAGTCCGCCGGAGTAATGCTTCACATTCCTGTAGCCGAGCGCCACGGCGGCGTCGTAGGCCTGGCGGTAGGCCGTGCACTTCGGGCCGCCGCAATAGGCGACAATCAGGGCGTCCTTGTCGGCCGGCAGGTGGCGCGCGAGGGAGGCCTTGATGGCGTCGAAATCCATCGCGCCGGGGATGTGGCCCTGCGCGTAGCTGGCGGAGCCGTTGACATCGATGATCGTCGCCCCCTTGGCGGCGAGGGCAGCCTTGAGTTCGGGGTGGGAGATGTCGGCGTAGTTGTCAGAGGCGGCCAAAGCGACGAGTGCGGCCGCGCAAAAGGCGAGGGTAACAATGAGTTTTTTCATGGCGGCAGCACGCTAACCCGAAATCCGCTTCTGGCAACCCCACCTTGCCCATTTGCCGTCCGCCCCGCGCCGGGACGGGGCCGGGCGGTCGAGCAGCGGAGTGGCGCGGGCCGGCAACCCAGCGCGGGCCGGATCAGAGCAGTTTCGGCAGAACCTTGAGCGAGCCGGCGGCGTCGGGTCCCGGACTATTCGCCTTCCCACGCCCGGCAAAGGCGTCCATGGTTCTGCCTGCTCCCTATGCGCACCTACGGTATTTTGCTCATCCTCGGCCTGATCCTCGCCCTGATCGCGTTCCAAGCCCGCACTGGAATCCTGCGCCGGTCCAACCCCGGCGAGCCCGCCAACAAATATACCCGGGCCCAGATGGAGGAACAGCGGATGAGCGAGGCCGAGCTTGCCCTCATCCGGAAAGACTATGCGACCGCCACCATCACCCCCTCCGGCCTGCGCTACGTCGTGCTGCGGCCTGGCACAGGGGAACCGCCGTCCGAGGGGGCCGAGGTTGACGCCCACTACGAGGGTCGGTTGCTGGTGGGAGGGAAAAAATTCGACAGCAGCTACGACCGCGGCGTCCCGTTCAGCTTCCGGGTCGGCACCGGCCAGGTGATCAAAGGATGGGACGAAGCCTTCGCCGGCATGCGCACCGGCGAAAAACGCCGGCTCGTCATCCCGTGGTGGCTCGCGTACGGCGTTGCCGGCCGCGGCCCCATCCCGCCCCGGGCGACGCTGGTCTTCGACGTCGAGTTGGTCGCCATCCATTGAGCGGTGGCTCGCGCGGCCACGCCACCCCTGCACCCCGCTGGCCTCCGCCGCGGGGTGCAGGGGTGAACCTGAATCGGCTCCCGCTCAGGAATCGGGCGGCGGGTGTGGGCCGCACGGATCCGCCGGGATCGGACCCAGCCCCCGCCGGGCGGAAGCACCGCCGCCCTTGCCGTCCAGGCACGGGCCAGAAAAGCTAGAGCCCCACCAGGCCGCCATTGCGCTTCAGCCAATGCTCCGCCTCGCGCCAGCCGGGGCAGACGTCGGCGACGCGCGCCCAGAAACGTTCGCTGTGGTTCATTTCCCGCAGGTGCATCAACTCGTGGTAAATGATGTAGTCGCGCACTTCGTCCGGAGTCTGGACCAGCCGCCAGTTCAGGGAGATGGTGCCGCTGGCGGAACACGACCCCCAGCGGGAACGCTGGTTGCGCACCGTCACCAGCTTCACCTCTACTCCGGTTTCCGCCGCCAGCTCCCAGGTGCGGGCCGGCAGCTCGATCCGCGCCCGCCGGGCAAAGTGCGCCTCCAGCGTCGGCCGCAGATCGCCCTCCAACCCCCGGACCCGGAACACGTCCGCGGCCACACACACCTGCGGACGCTCCCCCGCCGCGGCAATCCGGACAGGCTGCATCTGCCCGCGCCACAGCACATGGGTGCCGACCGTCCAGACCTCGGCCGTGCGCGGCCGCTCCGCCTGCCGGGCTCGCGCGCGTTCCAGCCAGTCGCGCTGTTGCTCCACAAACCGCAGCGCCTCGCGCTCGCTGCCCTGCGCCGGGATGGTCGCCACCGCTGTGCCGTCGCGGCGCAAGGTCAGCCGGTAGCGGCGCGCAGCGGGTGAACGCACAAACACGACCGCCGGCCGGGCCGCGGTGGGGGCGTTGACAAAAAATTCCTGCTGTCCGCTCTCCATGCAGCGGGAGCTAAGGGTGGTTTGCCGCAAAATCCACCGAAAAGCCGTCGCTCCGGGCGCCACTACCATGGTCTTTTGTTTTGGCCTGGCCGTCGGAGAAGGCCGGGCTTCGCGCCCTCGTGATCATTCAGAGGGAACGATGCCTCAAAACACAAGACCGTGGCGCCACTACCCCCCGATCGGGCCGGCGCCGCCCGCGCCGGCGGCTATAACGGCACCAGTTTCCACACGGGGGGCCGGTTCTTTTCGAGTGTGAGCCACGCATAGCTCGGCGGGGCACCACGCTGGGCGCGGCTGATGCACCCGGGATTCAGCCAGCGGACTCCCGCGGCGTCAGTCTCGTCTCGTGGCACGTGGGTATGCCCGTGCAGCACCAGCTGCACGCCCGGCGGACTCCGGCGCGGCGGGATGTGCGTCAGGCAACAGCGCCAGCCTTCGCGCTCCAGCACCAGCTGGCCGGCCAGAGGTTGTGGGTCTCGTTGTTACCCAGCACTACCTGCAACGGCCGCCCGGGCCGGGCGAACTCCGCCAGCACCTCCGGCGCACAGACATCGCCGAGGTGCCAGATCTCATCCGCCGCCGCCAGCCGGGCCGGGAGCTCGGGCGGGTAATGGTCATGAGTATCGGCAAAGACGGCGATGCGCATGCCCGCAGCCTCACCGCTTCCCCCGGCGAGGCCAAACGGAATTTTCCCGCTTTCTGTCCGCCCGCCCCCCCGCCCGCCCGTCTGCCGCCCACCATCCGCTAACACCCCGCCCACCACCCGCCTGGTGCCCCTTGCCGTTCGCCGTCCGCCGTCTGCTGTCCGCTCCTCCGCCTGGCGCATCCGCTCCCCAGCGCCCCGCCTCTCCGCCCTCACACCCAAACAACAAGTAACCTATTGGGTTACTTGTTGTTTGGGTTTTCCAATAAAACCAAGCATAGAGTAACCTATTGGGTTACTTTATGCGGAGCGGTCCGCGGGCTGGTCCGGTGGGCTCCGGGGGCCGTGGGTGGACACGGCGGGGGGTGGGGGCGGAGAGGGCGGGGTGGGGAGGGTCGCTGCCGTGGCTGGGGGGCTGGCCGGGGAGCGGGCGGGCGTCATCCGGCTGCGCGAGGGATTCCCCGGTCGCGCCAGCGCGTTCCCGGGCGGGACGGTGGCGGAGCATGGTCTTTTGTTTTGGCCTGGCCGTCAGAGAAGGCCGGGCTTCGCGCCCTCGTGAT
>CAISJA010000345.1 GCA_903885525.1 uncultured Opitutaceae bacterium | reverse complement strand
GTGGTCCTCGTGGGTGTGGGTGAGAAAAAGGTAATGCAGGGTCAGCCCTTCGGCCTGCAACGTGTCGAGCATGGCTCCGGCATCGGCCCCGGTGTCAAAGGCCGCCGCCAGTTTCGTCTTCGTGTCCCAGACCAGGTAGCTGTTCACTGTTATGTCCTGGTAGTGGGTGTTGAACATCGCGAAGCCACGGGGGAAAACCGGTTGTTCAGGATACCATTCCTTGCGGGCGAGGGCGAGCAGGGCCGCACTGTTCAGCTGCAGCGGCCGGGCGAGGGCCGTCAGGGCGTCCGCCCCTACCTCGCCGGCCTGCAGGGCGGCCAGCGCCGCGGGGGTGACCCCGGCCCGCAAAGCCAGTTCGGCATCGCTCAGGCCAAGTCCCCGCTGGGCTTTGGCGATGACATCGGAGAAGGAATCTTCCAGCGGAATGCGGGGCATGCCGCACCCAAACTCGAATCCTGGCGAGCGGCAAGGCCGTTCGCGCGAAGCCGGAGTTGACCTGCCCGGCGCCGGGCGGTTGGATCCGGCCATGAAAGCAGGGCGACCCGCCCTGTGCGCCGGATTGTTTATTGGCTGCGGCCTGGTGGCACCGCGGCGTCCGCTCGCCCCGCAGTTTGGGGTGTGGTATGAGGCCCGGATTCTCGTTTGCGGGCAGCAGGTGGAATACTGGATCAATGGGGAGATGATCGTGGCCTACACTCTGGATACGCCGGCCTGGCGGGAGGCGGTGGCCACCAGCCGCTACCGCAACTTTCCGGATTTCAGCCGCGTTCGCTCGGGCCGCATCGTGCTCTCCGGAGACGGAGTGTTCTTCCGGCATATCCGCATCCGCCCTCTGTGAGCGCGCGGGTTGAGCGCGGGGAGGGGAACGCCGGTCCGGGCTAGCGGGGCAGGACCAGGGCGATGCTGAGCCTTTCCAGCGTGGTGCCGAGCTGACGGTCGTATTCCGCCAGCGCCTTGTGGAAATCCACCAGGGCATTGGCCTCGCTGATTTCGCTGGCCGAGAGTATGTCCTGTTGCTGCAGCACGAAGAACGTGTTGCTGGAGCCGGCGCGCAGGCGCTTGATTTCGGCGTCCAGGGTTTGTTGGGCCAGCTCCCGCGCGTGGCGGGTGGCATCGACCCGTTGGCGGGAGGTCGTGATCTGGCTGGCGGCGTTGCCGACGCTGATGACGATGGTTTGCTCCAGCTTTTCCAGGTCGATTTCCGCCTGCCGGAGCTGGGATTTGGCGGCGCGGTAGCGACCGCGCTCGGTGGTGAAGGTCAGTGGCACGGTCACCTGCACGCCATAGGTGTAGGCGTGGTAGTCCTGGCTCCGCACCATGCGCCGGGAGACATCGTTGGAGGTGTCGTAGCCGTTGTAGCCATAGCTGCCGACCAGATCGAGTTTCGGCAGCATCTGGTTTCGCTGGTAGCGGTGGTTGATGCCGGCACGTTTTACAGTCGCAAGGGCCTGCTGGTAATCGGGACGTTTTTTCAGCGCCTCGGCAAAATCCAGGGCGGGATTGACCAGCGCAGGGCCGGCGGGTGGCAGCGGCTCGATTTCAATCCGCCAGTCCAGCAGGTGCGTGGTCCGGTCGTCGGAGATGAGCGCCTTCAGGGCGTTTTCGGCCGTGGTGATCTGCTGGTCCGCGAGGAGGACGCCTTCCTCCTGCAGGGCCAGGCGGGAACGCGCCTGGGTGACGTCGAACTCCGACATCGAGCCCACTTGGTAGCGTTTTTCGTTTTCCGTGACGAGGCTGGCGGTGGCGGCGCGGGAACGCAGCGCGCTCTGCTGGTAGGCATGGGCGAAATCGAGGTCGTAGTACGACTGGATCACCTGGGTGACGACATCGATCACCGCCTGCCGGTATTGCCATTCCGAAATCGAGCGGTTGGTCAGGGCGAGGCGGATCTGGGTCGTGGTGGGCCCGAAGCCGGAGTCGCGCAAGAGCGGCTGCCGGCCGGATAGACCGGCAAAGGCCGCGTAGTTGTCGAGAAAACTGTTGAAGGTCCCCCGGTCGTTGGTGTTGGTCGCGCTGAGGGAGTAGTTCAGGCCCCAAGGCAGGAGGCCGCCGAACCCCAGCGAGTAGTTGTCGATTTTTTCCAGCGTGGCGGGCGGG
>CAISJA010000344.1 GCA_903885525.1 uncultured Opitutaceae bacterium | reverse complement strand
TTCTCCAGCACCTCGAGGCGGATCAGGCCGTTGTCGACGAGGACGGTGTCGCCCACCCGGATGTCATTGACGAGATTGCGGTAGTTGACATCGACGGAGCGGATCTCCTCCGCCCGTTCGCGCTCTGCGCCGGGCTTGACCGTGAAGTCGAAGATTTCTCCCGCCTTCAGCTCGATCGGCACCGCTACGTCCCCGGTGCGGATCTCCGGGCCCTTGATGTCCATCATCACGGCCACCTCGCGGCCGGCCGTTTTCGAGGCGGCGCGGATCCGCCGGATGATCAGGCGTGTCCAGTCGTGTGTGGCGTGCGCCATGTTGAGGCGGACGACGTCCACCCCCGCCTGGATCAGCCGGACGAGGACGGCTTCGCTTTCCGTGGCGGGCCCGAGTGTGGCGATGATCTTGGTGCGGCGCTGAGTCGACATGGCGGCGCACTAAAACCCAATCCGGTGGCGCCGGCAAAGCAAAAGCCGCGCCCTGGTGACAACCGGGTGAAAGCGGACTCCCGGTTCAGGAGGGAGGTTTTCCGTGCGCCCCGCGCGGGTTTGCATTGGCATCTCCTTCCCAACCTCTTTCGCTCCGTTGCCATGGACCTCGGTCTCGTCGGCCTCTGCCTCCTCGTCGTCATCGCGCTGTATTTCCGCAACAACCCGCTTTCGCACGGCGGGTGGTTCCTGATGCGCCGCTTCATCAACTGGTTTCCGCTGGGGATGACCTACGCCTTCCTCTATATGGGCCGCTACAACCTCCAGGTGGCGAAAAACGCCCTCGGCGTGCTCATGTCGAAGGAGGATTTCGGTCTCATCTTCGGCATTGGCACGGTGGTGTATGGCCTGTCGTTTCTCGTCAACGGCCCGATCGTCGACAAAATCGGCGGCAAGGCGGGCATCATCATCGCCGCCATCGGCTCCTCCTGCGCCAACATCATCCTGGGCATCATCACCTACCTGGTCGTCACCGGCCAGTTGCAGAGCAACCTCGTGCTGGTGTACTCGGTCGCCTACGCGCTGAACATGTATTTCCAGAGCTACGGCGGCGTCTCGATCATCAAGGTCAAGGCCTACTGGTTCCATGTCCGCGAGCGCGGCGTCTTCGGCGCGATCTTCGGCACCCTCATCTCGTTCGGGGTGTATTTCGCCTTCGACTGGGGCCAGGCCATCGCGGACATGAGCAGATCCGGCACGCACGGCGGCTGGCTTCACCAGCTCGTGCAGCGCGTCTTCGCCGTCGACACCGGCCGCTATGACGCCACCTGGGCGCTCTTCTTCATCCCCGCGGCCATCCTCATCCTCTGGGCGCTGCTCGATGGGTGGCTGATCAAGAACACGCCGGAAGAGGCGCACTTCCCGCCCTTCGATACCCACGACGCCTCCTCCGGCGTGATGCACATCGAGCTCACCACGCTGGACCTCCTGAAAAAGGTCTTCGGCAATCCGCTCATGCTGCTCTTCGCCTCCGTCGAGCTCACTTCCGGTGTCCTGCGCAACGGCATCATGCAGTGGTATACGATTTTCGCCAAGGAGGTGAGCCAGCCGCCCGCCGGGTTTATCGTCCAGCACTGGGGCCTGCTCCTCTGCTATTTCGGCATCGTGGGCGGCTTCACCGGCGGCCTGATTTCCGACAAATATTTCCAATCCCGCCGCGGCCCGCCCGCCGCCCTGCTCAGCGCCTTCATGTTCGTGATGACGATCATCATGGCGTCGGCCCTCTACCTTTCCCTCGGGCAGCGCGGCAATGTCCCGGTCCTCCTCGGTGCGAACGCCCCCCTCGTGGTCGGCTTCAGCGCCCTCCTGATCGTCATGGCCGTCACCGGCGTGCATTCGCTCATGTCCGGCACGGCCGCCGCCGATTTCGGCGGCCGCAAGGCCACTGCCACCTGCTCCGGCCTCGTGGATGGCTGTGTCTACCTCGGCAGCGGCGTGCAGTCCGTCGGGGTCGGACTCCTGGCGGGGCACAGCTGGCTCTGGTGGCCGCTCTTCCTCATGCCGTTCGCCCTCGGCGGCACCCTGCTGGCCCTCCGTTTTTGGCATGAGTTGCCCGCCGCCACCCGGAACTACATCGATGAGGTGGAATCGCAGCGCACCGCCGCCGCGAAGACGGCCGGTTAGCCGGAGGCGGCCACCTGGCCCCAGATCGCCCCCGCCGCCCCCCCCGTCCAACCCCGCCGCCCGCTCGCCCGCCCGCCAGGCCACGGCTCTCGCCTGCCACGCAGCTGCTCCCGCCGCCC
>CAISJA010000343.1 GCA_903885525.1 uncultured Opitutaceae bacterium | reverse complement strand
CCTTCGCCGAAAGCCGCATCCGGCGGGAAACCATCGCCGCCGAGGATATCCTGCACGACCTGGGGGCCATGAGCATGATGAGCTCGGACAGCCAGGCCATGGGCCGCATCGGCGAGGTGGTCTGCCGCACCTGGCAGACCGCCCACAAGATGAAGGAACAGTTCGGCGTCCTCGGAGGCTCCGGGCATGCTGCCGCCGACAATTTCCGCATCCTCCGTTACCTCGCCAAATACACCATCAATCCCGCCATCACCCACGGCATCTCCCACGAGGTGGGCTCCGTGGCGGTGGGCAAGCTGGCCGACCTCGTCCTCTTCAAGCCGGCGTTCTTCGGGGTGAAGCCCGAGCTGGTGCTCAAGGGCGGGTTCATCGCCTGGGCCAACATGGGCGATCCGAATGCCTCCATCCCCACGCCGCAGCCGACTTTCTACCGCCCGCAATTCGGTGCCGCCGCCCGTGCCATCGGCCGCACCTGCCTGACGTTCGTCAGCGCCGCCTCGCTCGCCAGCCCCACCGGCCCGCAGTCGCTGGGCCTGCGCCGCCAACTCTCGGCCGTGCGCCGCTGCCGCGGCCTGGGCAAGCGCGACATGGTGCTGAACGCCGCCACGCCGCACATCGAAGTCGACCCCGAGACCTACACGGTGAAGGCCGACGGCGTCCACCTCACCTGCGAACCGGCAAAGACGCTCCCGCTGGCCCAGCGGTATTTTCTTTTTTGAGGGGACGGCAACCGCGCATGGACACGACGGATTGCCCCACGACCTGCTCTCGGGTCCTTTCCTCTTTCATCGTGAGGCAGCTCCGGCTGGCGGCCTGGACCGGAACCCGAACGCCTCCATGGTGATCATTGCAAATCCCTTGCCGGCACCGGATCGCTCCCTCCCGGAAGTCAGCTTGCCCGCGGGGCGGCTGACGCTGGCGAAGCGGCTTTGGCGCGGCCAGGCGGAGGACGGCACGGAGTTCGGCTTCGATCTCGCCGCGCCGCTGAAGGACAGCGAATGCTTTTGGCAGACGGCCACCGCCCGCTATGTGGTCCGGCAGGAGCCGGAGCCGGTGGTGGAAATCGCGCTGGATTTCGCCCCCGTCGCCGCCGTGGGGCTGGCGTGGGCCATCGGCAACCTTCATCTCGAACTTGCCGCCGAGAGCACGCGCCTGCTCGCGCCCGACGAGCCGGCCATCCGCCAGTTGCTCGAACGCCTGCAGGTCCGCTACCGCGCCACCACCGCGCTCTTTTGTCCGGGTCGCTTTGCCCGCGGCACCTTCCAGCCCCATGAACTCGGCCCCAGCCACCGGCATGAACGCTGAATCCCCTCTTCCCGCCGGCGGGGTGGAATCCTGGATCGGGCGGCTGCTGCAGACCGCCGACACTTTTTACCCGACCGGTGGCTACGCCCATTCCTTCGGGTTGGAGGGATTGGTGGCGGAAGGGGTGGTGAAGGATTTGCCCTCGCTGCGACGATTGCTTCGGGAATCTACGTTGCCCTCCTTGCGACAAGCCGAATTGCCTCTGACTGCCCACGCCTGGCGGGCTCTGGGTCCACCGCCCGACTGGGCGAGGGTGGGGGAACTAGGCGTGTTGTCTTCCGCGCTCAAGACCGCCCGGGAGGCGCGCCAGGCTTCCGCCGACATCGGACGGCAACGGGTGGAACTCCTCCGCAGACTGCACGCATCTCCCTTGGTGGAGGAATTTCTGCGGCGGCTTCAGGCGGGCGATTGGCCTCCTTCCGCCGCCGTGGCCGCGGCGCTGGAGGGGCGGGTTTTCGGAGTGCCGCTCTCCGCGGTTCTGTCCGGGGTCTGCTACACAACCCTCTCCGGGCAACTCGCCGCCGCGATGAAGCTCCTCCGCCTCGGCCAAAACGCTGCCCAGGGAGTGCTGACCGAGCTGTTGGCGGAAGCCCCGGCGGCCATCGCCGCAGCGGAGGCGGTGGCCCTGGAGGACATCGGCTGGTTCAATCCTTGGCTCGACATCGCCGCCGCCCGCCACGAGACCGCCGACGCGCGGATGTTCATTAGCTAAGACAACCAGATGCAGAACCACGAATTGACACCAATGAACTTGAGAGTGCCGGGTTCTGGATAGGTGGTTAGGTTT
>CAISJA010000342.1 GCA_903885525.1 uncultured Opitutaceae bacterium | reverse complement strand
TTGCGAATGTGCAGGCCGTTGGGGCGGGTCCAGTCGGTGAGCTTTTCGCCCACGGGATCGGGCAGCAGGGCGACCTCGCGCACGGCGTCGGCGACGGCTTGGAGGCGCTTGGGATCGAGCGTGAGGCGGTCGATCATGGCCTTGCTGAGGCCGTTGTGCTCGGCGCGGGCGAGGTCGAGGGCATTGGCGGCGAGGATGGCGTCCTGCCGGGCCATGATCTCGTCTGCCATGGCGATGAGGATGGCGTTCTTCTGCGCGCTGGTCAGCTTGACGAGGGCGTAGGAGGCGGCACGGGCGCGGCGGCCCATGTCGAGGATGGCGGACTTGATGTCGAGGTCGGTCATTGCGGAAGGGGGAAGGGGAACAACCGGGGACGGTTGTGCTACGGGGGTCGGCAACCGGGGACGGTTGTGCTACTGGGGAGGTACTGCAACCGGGACGGTTGCGCTACAGGACGGTTGCGCTACGGGCTTAATGGGAGGGAACGGCTCCTGCGGGGATTTGGATGTCTTTGCCCTGGAGGTGGCGGGCGTTGAAGGCGCGCATGCGCTCCACGAGCGGGCCGCTGAGGAAGACGTGGCCGCCGTCGGTGCCGGTGAGGAGGATGGCGGGGACGTGGGCGGCTTTGAGGGCGGTTTCGAATTCGGTGGCCTGGGAGTAGGGGACGATGGTGTCCTTGTCGCCATGGATGATGAGAAAGGGGGCATCGTCCGGGGTGACGTAGGTCACGGGCGAGGCCTTGCGCCCGGTCTCCTGGCGGTCTTTGAGCGGGCCGCCGAGGAGCTTGGCCATGGCACCCTTGGGGTCTTCGGTGTCAGCGGTGCTGCCTTTGCCGCCAAAGGTGAGGAAATCGGACGGGCCGCAGAAGTCGAGCACGCAGGTGACGCGGCTGCTTTGGTCCAGGTGCTTGCCGAGGTTTCCCTCCAGCTCTTTCACGCCGCCGGAGACGCCGAGCATGCTGACGAGGTGGCCGCCGGCGGAGATGCCGAAAACGGCGATCTTGTCGGGGTCGAGGTTGTATTCCTGAGCATGGGCGCGCAGCCAGCGGATGGCGGCCTTGCAGTCGTGGATCTGCGCAGGCCAGGGGCCCTGATCGGTGAGGCGGTAGTTGAGGCTGGCTCCGGCGTAGGGAGTGCCGTCCTTGATGAGGCCCAGGAGCACACCCGCGTCTTCCTTGCTGCCCGCCTCCCAGCCGCCGCCGTGGATGTACACGAGCAGCGGGTGCGGTTTGTCCGCCGCGGCCTCAGGGAGGAAGAGGTCGAGCATTTGGCGCGGGTTTCCTGAGCCCACGTAGTCGAGGTCGCGCACGGCGCGAAACCCAGGAGGGGGCGTCGAAGCTTTCTGGCACTGGGCCAGGAGGGGGAAACTGAGAGCTAAAAGGAGCCAATGGCGCATGATGAGGGCCATTTAGACCGGGGTGGCGGGTAAAACAAGGGCCGACCCAGGGGGGGCGAGAGAGGTGCGTTGCCACCTTGACGCATGCTTAACCAGAACTTACTATCACCGCGATGAAATTCCTCCCCCTCGCCCGCCTGCCAGTGTTCCTGGCGTGTGCCGTTTCATTTCTCGCTTTGACGACTGCATCTTCCGCTATCTGGCCATTTTCTGGCAAGAAGGAGCGGGTGGTGCCGGTGGACAGCGAACGCGCGTCCCAGGAAGTCTCCGCCAATGCCATGATGGAGGAAGCGCGGCAGGCAGAAATTGATGGCAAAACCGCGAAGGCCAAGGGCCTGTACCAGACCATTGTGAAGAAGTACCCCTTCACCCAGATTGCGGCGGATGCCTCCTATCAGTATGCTTTGATCGTGCGCCATACGGGCAAGATGGATGATGCGTTCAATGCCCTGCAGAATTTCATCCAGGCCTTCCGTGACAGTCCGCACTTCGCTGAAGCGATCGAGAAGCAGTTTGAGATCGCCGAAGAGGCGAAAGGCGGCAAGAAGCAGCGCGGCTTCCTGATGATGAACATGAAGATGAACTCTTCCGAGGTGCTCAAGTTTTACGAGAAGATCATCAAAAACGCGCCCTACGGCAAGTACGCGGCGCTGTCACAGTTCAGCATC
>CAISJA010000341.1 GCA_903885525.1 uncultured Opitutaceae bacterium | reverse complement strand
TGGCCCCGGCTCAGCCCCGGGGCCTTCGCCGTTGCCCCAACCACATGCCCCTCAAGCCCGGCATCCGGGTGCCGATGCATCTGGCCAGACCATGCCTCCCAGCAACCTGCCTCCCCCGAGGGTGAACCCCGAGACCGCTCCGCTGGAAAGGGCTCTTGGCGCAGGCGGTCAGCCCGGATCGGCCGGGCCGGGAGCAGACGGAAATGATTCAGGCTTGCCGCTCCCACGGACGGACGAAATCCAGCCCGCCGGGTTTTTCGTCGAACCAGCCCCCGCGCCGGTCCTGCGGAGCCTGCGCATCGCCCTCGGGCTGCCGGCCGGCAGCCCGGACCTTCAAGTCAACCTGGTTCTGGCGCGCCTGAAAACCGAACAACCGGCGGAAGCGGCGTCCGTGCTCCATGCCGTCATGCGCCAGCATTCCGGCTGGATCCGCGGCTGGCGGGAATGGGGCGAGGCACTTTGTCAGGCACGCCGTCCCGTCGAAGCCGAGGCCGCGCTGCGACAGGCTCTTTCGCTCTCTCCCCAAAATGCCGATACGCTCAACAGCCTCGGGGTGGTGCTGCTGGCCCAGAATCGCCTGGACGAGGCTCGGGAGATTTTACTCCACGCCATCCAAGTGCAGCCGGCCCTGGCCACCGCCTGGAACAATCTGGGCGCCATCCTGAAGATGCAGTGCCGCCTGGAGGAGGCGTTGTTTGCCTTCCGCCAGGCGGCCGGGCTCGCGCCGCGCCATCCCGAGATCCGTCTCAATCTGTCTCTGGCCGGCCTGCTTTCCGGGGATCTCAGCCCGGCGGTCTGGAAGCAGCATGAAAGCCGCTGGGCCGTCATGAATTTCAATCCGGCCCGCGCCCCCCACCTTCCCATCTGGCGCGGAGCGGAATCCTTGTCCGGCAAATCCATTCTGCTCTATGCCGAACAGGGCCTGGGCGATACGCTCCAATTCGTCCGCTACGTCCCGCTTCTGGCGGCCAAGGGGGCCATCGTCCACCTGGAGGTCCAGCCCGCGCTGCGCACTCTCTTGGCGGCAACTCCCGGCGTGGCTACGGTCATCGCCCGGGGAGAGCCGCTGCCCGCCTTCGACCTGCAATGCCCGTTGCTCAGCCTGCCGCTCGCCCTGCAAACCAACCTGCAGACCATACCGGACCAGACGCCCTATGTGCGCGCCAGCGGGGAGAGAATCGGGCATTGGGCGGGCCTCCTGCCCGGCGGACACCAACCCAAGGTGGGGCTGGTCTGGCGGGGCAACCCGCGGCACAAGAATGATGCCAACCGATCGGTGCCTTGGGCGCTGTTCCGCCAGCTCCTGGCCGTGGATTCCTGCCGGTTTATCAGCCTGCAAATCGAGCTCTCGGCCGAGGAAGCCGGCACCCTCGCCGAGCGGGAGAATGTGCGCAGCTTTGCCGGCCAGATCGGCGACTTCGCCGATACGGCGGCGATTGTCTCCCAGCTCGATCTGATCGTGACGGTGGATACCTCCCTGGCCCACCTCGCCGGGGCCTTGGCCAAACCGGTGTGGCTGCTGCTGCCCTTTGCCCCGGATTGGCGCTGGCTGTTGGATCGCACCGACAGCCCGTGGTACCCGGGGATGCGCCTCTTCCGTCAACCCAGCGCCGGGGATTGGGATGCGGTCCTCCAGGCCGTCCGCGCCGGACTCCTGCAACTGGTTGCGTCCGTCCCCTCCGGTGAGCCGGAACAGGCGGCCCGGAAACACGCCTCCTCGCTGAGCCGGACGCCACCGGTGGGTCAAGGTTGCGGCGATCACGCCACCAGCCCTCAAGCGTTGGGTGCCGGTGCCGATGTTACGGCTCGAATCAGATTCCCCGCATGCCCCTGACCACTAACCCGGCAACCGCCACCGGGATCAAAACCGCCGGCACCGTGCATCCGGCCGGTTCACCGCTGCCTGCCCCCGAGCCTCCCGCCTCAGCTTCCACCGGAATGGCTGGCATCGTCTCGGCCCAGCCCAGTCCGGGGGCCCGCACGTGCATCGTGGTCGGGGACCTGGACCAGGTGCAGGGCCTGGATCTGAGCAGCTACTCCCACGTTCTCTGGTTCCGCGTCAGCGAGGCCGCCGGCCTGCCAGAGCAGATCCGCCCCGCATCTCTCCCGGTGAAGACGGTCACGCTCGGCCGGCCCGATTCCCTCCCGGCGGCCCAGACGGTCTCGGAATTGATCGAACTCGACAAAAGCCGGCTGCCCTCGGTCTATCTGACCACGGATGCCATCGGGGCTGCGGCCAACGCCTGCCTGCCGATCGTGGAGGCGATTTTCGCCCAGTTCGAGGCCCACGCCCAGGCCCGGGTTTTTTTCGAGCAAGTCAGCTTTCTCTTTCAAAAAAACATTCTGGCCAATCTGCGCGCCTATCTGGGCCGGCGGATCCCCGACTGCTGGGCGAATGCTCTCGCCGGCATGCCGGCGTTGGTCTGCGGGGCCGGACCTTCGCTTGACGCCGCCCTTGCCCCCCTGGCGCACTTTGCCCGGCAAGCGGTGGTGTTCGCCGCGGACAGCGCCCTGCCGGCCCTGGCTCGCGGCGGCATCCCGGTCGATTTCGCTGTGTCGATTGACGCCAGGAAAACGCCGGAGAAATGCCTGCCCCCGGGCGCGCCCCTGCCCGACCGGATGATCCTCGCCAGCGCCGCCCTGCCCGAGTGGCGCGAGCGCCTGCCGGCCGACCGGACGTATTTCATTTCGGGAGCGCAGAAGACGGAGCTGGCCTTGGCGCAGCTCGGCGCACCGCAGACCGGGCCGCGGGTGGCCAACAATTGCGGCATCACCGCCTTCGAGCTGGCGCTTTACCTCGGATGCAGCCCGATCTGCCTGTTCGGCATGGATCATGCCGTCGACAGCGCCAGCGTCCCCCGCCTGCATTGCGACGCGATTGCGCAGGAGGATATAAAGCATCAGTCGGGAAAGAATTATTTCAAGGTGCCGGGGAATTACCGCGCCGAAGTGGCGACCCATGTCTACCGGGATTGGCACTATTTCGACCACCGCTGCGCCGGGCTTCCCCCCGGCCTGGTCCACAACGTCACCGACCGGGGGGCGCGCTTGCGCAACACCCGCCTGATCCACCCCGCGGACTGGGCCCTGCCCGCCGCCGGCGCAGACAAAGCCTCCCGCCTGGAACTGCTCGCACCCGCCCGTGCGCTCACCGGTCCCGAGGCCGCGAAGCTGCAGCGGCACCTGGCCGGCCTCGCCCAAAATGCCGCGGCGCGCATCGCCCAGGCCCGGCATGAGCTTGCCCACGGGCAATCAGAAAAAGCCTTCCTCGCCTATTCGGCCCTCTTCCAGGACAACCACCCTCACCCCCTCTGGGGCAATTACACTGGCCGGGTGGCTCCCTATCTTGATCTGGCGCGACCGATCTCTCCCTCGTTGTGGCTCCGCTTGCTGGAGGAGGCCCAGACCTTGTGCGCAAGGCTGACTCAGCCGGACTGGGAGTGAGGCGCCGGCCCGGTCCCGGGACCCAGGCTCCGGCCAGCCTGTGCTGCACGCCGTTCGGCAAAAATCCCTCAAGTCAGCGGCGGCCCTGACGATCAAACCTGCATCGCTCTCCCGCCGCACCCACGTTCCTGCCGCGGCGGAGGCCCGACCCTGTCACCCCAGCATGTCCTCCTCATTCACGCCGCTCTCTGACGCGGATATCCGCCGCCGGATTGAGTCATGTCCCAAACTGGCCTCCCTCCAGGTCAACAACCTGGCCTTGAGCGACCTGGTAAAGTCGGACACCAGCCTGACCTCCCAGATCGCCGAAATCATCCGACGGGATCCCTCGCTCTCGGCCCGTCTGCTCCGCATCGTCAATTCCGTCTATTTCGGTCTTTCCGCCCGGGTCAACAACATCGAGGAGGCGGTCTTCTTTCTCGGGCTGCGCCAAATCCGCGAACTCTCCATGGCCACGCCCGTGCTGGAGGAGCTGGAACGGCTGCAGCAGGCGACACCCGTGCCCCTGCCCTGGAAGGAATTGTGGACCCACAGCATCGCCAGTGCGGTGCTGACCCGGGAAATCCTGAACGCCACCTCCCATGCGAATGACGATGAAACGGTTTATCTCGTCGGGCTCCTCCATAACATCGGCAAGGTGGTGATGGCATATTGCTTTCCCCATGAACTGGCGGAAATCACGCGGACGCCCCACGACAGTGCGGCCGAAGTCTGCGCCATGGAGCGCCGGCTGATCGGTTGGGACCACGCCCAGATCGGGGCCCACTATCTCGGCAAACACCGTCTCTCCGAGGAAATCATCTTTGCCGTCCGTTATCACGTCGAGCCGGAACGGGCCACCCGTCACCGGCTCTTCGCGGCCGCCGTCCAAGTGGGCGATCATCTGGTCCGCCATGCCGGCATTTCCGGAGGATTTGAATTGATTCCACCGCTCCCCGCCGATTCCTGGCTGCAGCTGGCCGGCTGGAAGATCCTCTACGAACACGAGGGACCCGAATCGGCGTTGGCCCGAGCCCATATTGCCAATGCCCTCCATCAGCTGCCCACCCTGTTGAGCGGATTGCTGGAAGACACCGGCTCTCCCCCGGCAAAGAGCTAGACTCCGGGCTTAAGATTACCCCGGGAGAGACGATAAACTGTCAGCATGTCTGTCGTAAGTAGCGATTCTTGCGCGAACGCCGCTGCACGTCCGTCTCCCGCCGATTTGCTGGGAGCCTGGGCGGACAGCGCGGCCCTGGTCTATTGCCGCGATTGGCAGGGCCGGATGCTGGCTGCCAATCACTCCTTCATTCGGAAATTCGGCAGCACTTGGACGGAATTGGACGGCCGGCCCGTCAGCACCTTTCTGCACCAGGACGACATCGCCGCTCTGCAATCCACCGATGCCGAATTGCAGCAAAGGCCCCTCCGGCTGGAGCGCGAACACCGCTGGCTGACCCAGTTGGGGTGGCGCTGGATATCTTGGGAAGAGACGCTGCTGACCACGGGCGACGGCAAGAGCGGGATCGGCGTCCGGGCCGTCGGGCAC
This sequence comes from uncultured Opitutaceae bacterium, assembly GCA_903885525.1. Lineage (GTDB taxonomy): Bacteria > Verrucomicrobiota > Verrucomicrobiia > Opitutales > Opitutaceae > Didemnitutus. The sequence continues at coordinate 11,373 of CAISJA010000341.1, read as the reverse complement.
GACATCACCCGCCAACGCGTGGCGGAAGACCAGTATTTCAAACTGTCCCGCGCCGTCGAGCAATCCCCGGTCGCGATCGCCATCACCGATGCGGAGGGCAACGTCCAATATGTGAATGCCAAGTTCACCGAAGCCACCGGCCATACCCTGGAAGAGATTCTCGACAACAACGTCCAGGTGCTGCGGGAAGGGCATCCCGATGAGGCGTCCTATCAGAAATTTCTGTCCACTGTGCAGACCGGGGGGAACTGGAACGGCGATCTCGCCCGGGACCGGCCGGGGGGCAAGCGGATCTGGGAATCCGTCACCGTGTCGTGCCTGCGCAACCCGGCGGGGGAGGTCACCAACCTGCTCTGCATGCGGGAGGACATCACCAGCCGCAGGGTTCTGGAGGATCAGCTCCGCCAGGCCCAGAAAATGGAGAGCCTGGGCACCCTGGCCGGCGGCATCGCCCACGATTTCAACAACATCATCGCGGTGATCAACGGGTATGCCGAGTTTGCCCAGCTGAACACCGGCGATGCCATTGCCATCCAGAAAAGCGTCCGTGAAATCAAGCGGGCGGCCCAGCGGGCCACGGGATTGGTCCGCCAGATCCTGACCTTCAGCCGCAAGGCCGAGATCAAGTTCACGGCCCTCGACCTGAACCAGCAGACCAAGGACATCGTCGCCCTCCTCGCCGAGACCTTCCCGCGGAACATCAGCTTCAACCTCGGGCTCGACCCCCATCTGCCGCCGCTCCTCGCCGATCAAAACCAGCTACAGCAGATCATTCTGAACCTCTGCGTCAATGCCCGCGATGCCATGCCCCTCGGCGGCACCATCACCGTCTCCACGCGCATCGTCGACGGGCAATCGGCTCCGGCCGAGCTCCCCGTCGGACGTGCCTACGCCTGCCTGTCCGTGGCCGATACCGGCACGGGCATGAGCCCGGAAGTGCGGGCCAGGATCTTTGAGCCGTTTTTCACGACGAAGCCCGTGAACAAAGGCACCGGTTTGGGGCTGTCCGTCGTGTATGGCATCGTCACCAGCCACAGCGGCACCATCGAGGTGGAAAGCGCGCTGGAGGTCGGCAGTACCTTCCAGGTGTTCCTGCCCCTGGCGGACACCGCCATCGTCACGCCGGCGACGCCCAAAGCCGCCGATTTCCCCGGCGGAACGGAGACTCTGCTCATCGTGGAGGACGAGCCTCCCTTGCGCTTCCTGCTGGAAGCCGCCCTTTCCCGCAAGGGCTACGTGGTCGCCAGTGCTTCGGACGGGCTGGAAGCCATCGAACGCTTGTCGGACCAAGGCCGGACTTACGATGCCGTGCTCCTCGATCTTAACATGCCGGGGGCCAATGGCGTGGAAGTGCTCCGCGTGATCCGGGCCACCCATCCGGCGCTCAAGGTCATGATCCTGACCGGCCACCTGACCTCCGAAGCCCGCGCCGATTTTGTCAGCCTTGGCCAAAAGGAGTTTCTGAAGAAACCCTACACCTTGGATGAGCTCGGGCGCCACATCCGGGACATGCTCGACAAGCCCTGATCCTCGCTCCCGCCCGCCCCCCCGGGGGGGCAGTCCGCCGCCGCGTCAGGAAGAGTTGCGAAAAGGGCTACAGTCTGGTGCCCCCACACCGATACTTTCTAAAGCGAACCAGACCGATCCTCACTATGGACCGTACCACCCAACATGTATTTTCGCGTACCACGACCACCTCCCAAGGGCGTTCCGCGAGCAGTCGTTATTCTGTTCATCTGGCTCGCTCCTGTTGTGGCCATCACCTCACCATTGATCTTCTCCGACCCTGCGGGCGGAGGGATCACCAACCGACCATATCTTCGGGTGGCCGGCGTTATGCCTCTGCGCTTTACTGAGGCCTCGCCACCACCTGATCTCAGCACCCAACTGCCCGCCGGAGCGCCTCCGAAGATTGTCGCCCCCGCCCCCCCGGCCGAGTCGCCCTCCGTATCCAAGCCGGATAGGCTGGTCGATGCCCCGCTGGCCAAGCCGGCGGCTGCCCTCGCGCCTCTCGCCGAAAGCGGCCCGCCTCCCGCAGAAAAGGAAAAACCCGAAGCCAAAATTCCGCTCCAGATCATCCCGGACGAAACTCGGCCCAAGGTCAAAGCGGAGGATTTTCTTCCTTTCTTCCAATTCCCCGGCAGCAGCACCAACGACACGCCCGCGCCCCTGCCGCCGGGCCGTCAGCCGCCCAGCACCGCCACCTATCGCCTGCAATGATCCGCTTCTCCACCGCCACCGGGCGGGCCGCCTGCCTCACCCTCTGCCTCCTCCGCGTTGTCCTCACCCGGGGTGAGGAGGAGCAGCAAGCCAAGCCGGCCAGCCGCGCCGCTCCGGGACCGGCCGCCACCGCGCCGGACCTGGCCGCCCGGACCGAGACCCCCGGCGGGGAAGACAGCGGCTCCGCCCCGCCCGGGACGGAGAAACCCGCCCCGCCTCCCGCCGAGCCGCCGCCCAAGGCACCGGGCGATCACCGCCACCCGGCGGCCAAGAGCGCCGTTTCCGCCCGGGATGCGGAAGCCCACAGCCTCATTCAGTTGGGCAACCGACTGACGGATCGGGGCGATTTTGCCGCCGCCGAGATCGCTTTCCGGCAGATCATCGGCGTCCGGGAGTTCAGTGAGGCGGATGTGCGGGAGACCCTGCTCGCCCTCGCCCGGATGTACCGGCTGCAAGGAGCCTATACCAAGGCCGACGCCATCTACGAAAAATTCCTCAAGGACTATCCGGATGACAGCCGTGTCCCCGATGCCTTGCTCGATCTCGGTCGCACCCTGCGCGCGATCGGAGCCTGCGGCATGGCGGTGTCGCGCTTCTACAGCGTGATCAACTCCACCCTGAAGGTGCAGTCAGATAACTTTGAACACTACCAGCTGCTGGCCAAGACCGCCCAGTTCGAGATCGCCGAGACCTACTTTTCCACCGGGCAGTATGCGGAGGCCGGCAAGTTTTTCTCCCGCCTCCGCCTGCTCGATCTCGCGCCCGCCGACCGGGCCCGGGCTCACTTCAAATCCGCCTACTCCCTGCAGCTCGCCGGCGATCTCGACGGGGCGGTGAAGACCCTGCACAGCTACCTCGACCAATGGCCCAGGGATGAAAACGTGCCCGAGGCGCGCTACCTGCTCGCCACCACCCTGCGCCAGCTGAACCACCCGAACGAAGCCCTCACCGTCACGATGGAGCTGCTCCGCAGCGAGCAGTCCGCATCGGCGGATGACGCCAAACGCTGGGCCTACTGGCAGCGCCGCACCGGCAACCAGCTCGCCAACGATTTTTTCCAGCAGGGCGACACCATGAATGCGCTCTCCATCTACCAAGGCCTGGCGGCGCTCTCCCCCGAGCCGGCCTGGCGCCTGCCGGTCGAATACCAGATTGCACTCTGCTACGAGCGCCTGCGCCTCGCGGACCGCGCCAAGGCGGCCTACCAATCGATCGTCGATGGGGCCGCCGAACTGGCCAATGCCAAATCCGGCGCTCCCGTGCCGCCGGAGATGACCGAGCTGGCCCGCATGGCGGCCTGGCGGTTGACCAATCTCGACTGGACCGACCGGACGGACCATCAGCTCACCCTCTACTTTTCCACGACCACCGGCCAGCATGCCGCACCCGCTCCGGCCACCACTCCCGCCAACCCCGCCCCACCGCCCTCCCACCCATGAGCCCGATGCACGCACTCTTGCAGCACCAGAAACTTTGCGACGAGTTGCACGAACTCACGTTGGAGGAGAATCGCTTCCTGCAGCAGCACCGCCGCGCCCCTGATGCGGACTTTCTGGACCGGAAACGCCGCCTCCTCGCCCGGCTGGATGAAACCCTCGCCGCCCTGCGCGGCACCCATCGCCTGGAGAAACCCGAGCCTGGCTTCCGCCAGGCCATGGAGAAGACCCGGTCCCGCATTCTGCAAATCCTCCAGCTCGACCGGGAGAACGAGCAGCTCCTGCTGCGCTTCAGCCTGTCGGGCCACCGGGCCGGCACAGCCACCGCGCCTCCCGCCCCCTCGATTCTGCAAAAAATCTACCAGCGCCACCCTTGACCTGCGGCCAGCGGAACGGTCCGCCACTCCTGGCTCGGGCGCAGGGCCGGCGGCGCGCTGGACCGGGTTGGCCTCGCGACTTGATCCGGCCGAAACGGAGGCCGGCGGCGCACGGCTTCGTCAGGCGGCCAGGCGGACCCCCAACCAGTGGCGCATGCCGAAGGCAACAATCGCCAGGCTCAGGAGCGAGCTGGCTGGCATGATGACCGCCGCGATCAGGGGATTCATGTGCCCCAACGCCGCAAAGCTGACGGTCGTGAGGTTGTAGGCCACCGAGAAGGCGATCAACCAGGTCTGCGTCCGCACCCGCGTGGTGTTGACCGCAAAGAGCCGGCGGAGCCCGCCCAGGCCGCGGCCGAGGTAATAGAAGTCCGACTTGGCCTCCAGGACCCCGCGATGGATGACCGGCGTGCCCCGGACAAAGGCGGCATCGAAGGCCAGGGAATCATTGGCACCGTCGCCGAGCATGAGCGTGTCCCGGCGGTCGAGGCGGCGCACCCACGCGGCCTTCTCCTCCGGGGTCGCCCCCGCCAGCGCCTGCTCGGCCGGCAGCCGCAGCGCCGCAGCCATCGCCGCCACCTTTTCCGGCCGGTCGCCGCTGAGGATATAGACACGGAAACCCTGCCGCTGGAGCGCCGCCAGCTCCTCCGCGGCGCCAGCCCGCACCGAATCCACAAAATGAAACCTCGCCAGCACGCCCCCGTCGCACGCGAACTCCGTGTCATGTCCCCCCGCCGGGTTGTCATACAATATATGACAAGTTCCTCCGCGCCAGCCGGGGCGGCCCAGGGACCAGTTCCGGCCGTCCGTCTGCAGGCGGACGCCGAAGCCGGGCTCCTCCTCGACCGGAGCACCTGGCCCCGCCGGGGCCGCGTGGCCCGCGGACAGCAGCTGCTCGTACAGGCATTGGCTGACCGGGTGGGCGTTGTCGCGCACGAGCGCGAGGAGCGCCGCCCGGGCCTCCGGGGCAAGCGCGGCGACGGCCGCGGGATTGGCGAGCCGGGGCGTCTCCAGGGTCAGCGTGCCGGTCTTGTCGAAAATCAGGTGGCGGAGGTGCGTCAACCGCGGCCAGACATCGCCCTCGCGGACAAACACCCCGTAGCGACGCAGGGCCACGGTGGCCATCTCATCGGCCAGCGGGTAGGCCAGGCCGATGGCGCAGGGACAGGAGACCACGAGCACGGCGGTGACGGCGGACCAGACCCGGGCGGAGTCCTGCGTGGCGAGCCACCAGCCGGTCCCGGTGGCCAGGGCGAGGAGAAAGATGCCCGCCAGATAGCCGGTGACCACGCGCTCCAGCAGCCGGTGCCGGTATTCGTCGCGCCCGGTGGGGCGGAAAAGCTGGGCGAGGAGCGAGCCGGTCCACGGCTGCGTGGCGCGGAGCCGCACCAGGGAGCGGCCGAGATTGACCGCCCCGGCCGGGATCCGCGCGCCGGCCCGGCATTCGCGCGGGTCCGCCTCCCCCGTGATCCAGGCGGTGCCAAGGGTGGCCGCGGGGGACTCCAATTGCGCCTCGACCGGCACCACCTGCCCGGCCCGCACTTCGAAGATCGCCCCGGCCGCCAGCTCCTCCACCGGCGTTTCGCGGACGACCCCGTCCGGCCCGACCACCCCAACGCGCTGCGGGCGGGCATTGGCGCTGAGGAGACGGCGGCGGTTGCGCTCCACGGCCACGATCTGCGCCCAACGGCCGAGCAGCATCAGGAAGATGAAGGTGCCGACAAAATCGAAATAGACAAATCCCCCCTGCCCGCTCAGCCAGCCGTAGAGCGATCCGGCATACGCGCCCACGATGCCGAGAGCGATGGGCAGGTCGATGTGCATGACCCCTTCCCGCAGCGCCCGCACCGCCCGGCCAAGAAAATAGGTGCCGCCGACGAGCAGGCTGAGGGTGGCGAACACCAGGGAGAGCGTGCTGAACAGCCGGGCGTAGGCAAAAGTGCCCTCCATGCCGAAGTAGACCGGCAGAGCGAAAAGCATGATGTTCATCATGAACGCGCCGCAGAGCCCCACCCGGCGCACCAGCCGCCGGCTCTCCGGCACTGCCGGCTCCTCGCCGGGCGGGCCGAGCAGGTAGTTGAACGACTGGAGCGTCCGCGCAAAGGCCGGAGCGTCGAATTGGCCCGCCTCCCAGCGGAAGCGCATGCGCCCGAGCTGGGCATCCGTCTCGATGTGCAGCGCCCCTTGCTGCTGGTGGAAGACTTTTTCGATCAGCCAGACACAGCCCGCGCAGGAAATGCCCTGCACCTCGACCGTCAGCTCCGGAGTGCGCCCGGTTTGCTCCGCCGCCGCCTGCTGCTCCGCCAGCCAGCCCACCTCCCGCGGATGGAAAACCACCTGGTCCACCGGCGCGATGACAGCATCCTTGATCCGGTAGTACCCCTCCAGCCCGTGCTCGTGCACGAGCCGGTGGACGTAGGCGCAGCCGGAGCAACAGAAGCCGTCGGACCGATCCGGCGCGGTCACCAGCGGCTGGCCGCAGTGCAGACAGAGGTGGACGGGGGAGGCGCCGCGCGCGCGAGGTCCACGCACCTCCGTGCGGGTAGGCTCACCCCCGTCCACCAAGCTGCTCGGTGTGCTGTGACTCATGTCAGAAGCACACGAAATTATCGACCGCGGGCCCGCCCAGGCCCAGCGTGCCGCGCAGGCGCCAGACGAGCACGGCCGCCACCAGCAGGGCGAGCGTGGTCTGCGTCCGGGCCAGCCAGACCGGCCCGAGCCGGAGCCGCAACCACTGGTAGTTGGTCTGCGCCAGCCACAGCAGCGGGATGGTGCCGAGCCCGAAGGCGAGCAGCGTTTCCGCCCCGTGCAGCGCAGATCCGGACATCAGGGCGAGCGACACGAGAAAGTAGAGCGGGCCGCACGGCAGCAGAGGCGTCGCGCAACCGAGGGCGAAGGCGGAGCGCACACGCGAACGGCCGCGGAGCCTGGCCGCGAGCCCGCTGTAGGCGCGGCCCAGCCACCGGACCCGCGGCAGCCGCTGGTCGAAGCGGATCGCCACCGCGAGAAAGAACAGCACGAGCAGCCAGGGGAGCCAGCGCAGGCCATCCTGCCCGAGCAGCTGGAGCGGCCAGCGTCCGAGGCCGCCGGCGAGGGCGCCGAGCAGACTGTAGCTGGTCAGGCGGGAAACATGGTAGACGGTGCTGACCGTCTGCGGGTCGGCCTCGTCGTGGGCGGAGGGCATCAGGGCGCAGGCGAGCGGACCGCACATGCCCGCACAGTGCAGGCTGGTGACCAGCCCGGCCACAAAGGCCGTGCCCGGACCGCTGATGCCGGCGAGGGTGTGCATCATGGGCGTGGGGAGGTCTTGGCGAGGGGAACCTCGCGGATGTCTGCCTCCCGGACGGCCCGGAAGATGGCCCAGTACGCCGCCGCCATCATGGTGGCCAGGACAATCAGGATCAGCCAAGGACGCAGCAGTTTAGCCATGGTGGGAATCAGTGGACGGTTGGGCCGCCGGCGGCGTGGCGGGCTCATCCGCGGGCAACAGCCGGGCATCGGGCCCGAGGAATTCCATCTCCCGGGAGAGGTGGTAGGTGCCGGCCTCATCGGCCACCTCCACGGTGAACTGGAAGGGTCCGTGGTACTGGCGGCGGTCGACAAAGATGATCAGCGGGGTGAGTTGTTCCGCCAGCGGCGCCAGGGTCAGCGGACCCGTCAGGCCGGTCTGGTGGACGCCGGCCGGCAGGCCGCGCAGGGTCAGCTGGTAGGAAGCTGGCCGGGAAAGCTTGTTGACGATCCGGACCATGAACTGATTGCGGACATCCTCCGGACCGACGTAGTAGGAGGAGCCGCTCATGCGGAAGACGATGAAATTGGCCGGCTTGACGCCCGAGAAGGCAAGGGCGGCCACGACGGCGCCGATGCCCAGCAGCACCGCATACAGGATGGTGCGCGGACGGATCCACCGGGTGCGGCCGCCGGCCAGACCAAAGAGGGAATCATAGCGGACGAGGCCGCGCGGACGCCGGACCTTGTCCATGACCTCATCGCAGGCGTCGATGCAGGCGGCGCAGCCGATGCACTCCAGCTGGAGTCCTTGGCGGATGTCGATGCCGGTGGGGCAGACCTGCACGCAACGGTTGCAGGCCACGCAGGCACCGGCGGCCGGGGTGCCGAGTTTGCCGCGGGGCTCCCCCCGGCGGGCATCGTAGCCGATGACCATGGTGTTGTCATCCGTCAGGGCGGATTGCAGGCGACCGTAGGGGCAGATCACGATGCAGAGCTGTTCGCGGAACCAGGCAAAATTGAAATAGAGCGCGGCGGCGGTGAGGAAGACGAAGAGGAAGGAGCCCCAGTGTTCGCCGGGGGCACCCTGCATGTAGCTCCACAGCTCCGGGATCGAGATGAAGTAGGCCAGGAAGAGGTGCGTGATGCCGAGCGTGACCAGGGCGAAGGCGGCGTGCTTGACCGCGCGCCGGGCCAGCTTGCCGAGGCCGTGGGGGGCGGCGGAGAGAGCGCGGCGGGCGGGGGCATCGCCATCGATCCACCGTTCGATCCGGCGGTAAACGTGCTCCAAAAACACCGTCTGCGGGCAGGCCCAGCCGCACCAGAGGCGGCCGAAGAGCGCGGTCAGGAAGAAGAGGCTGAACCCGAGGCCGGTGACCCCGAAAAACAGCAGCCAGGCATCCTGCGCTGCGAGGGTATAGCCGAAGAAGTGGAAACGGCGCGAAGCGAGGTCGAGGAAGATCGCCGGGTGGCCGTTGACCGGAATCCACGGCAGCAGCAGGTAGATCAGGATCAGCCCGATGGCGCTGAGGCGCCGCGAGGAGGCAAACCGGCCGCGCACATCGGCCGGATGCAGGTCGTAGCGCGACCCGTCATCATTGATCGTGGTGACGAAGTCGCGCGACGGCAGGTGCGGCGGCCGGGGCGCGGCGGCCGCCCTGGCCGGCGCACCGCCGGCAGGCGGCGGCTCCGGGACAACCGGACGGGCGGGAGGAGTGGGCTCTGCGCTCATGGCGTGGGTGAGGCAGAAGCGCCCGGGTGGGGGCGAACCGGACTACTTCGGCTAAACCGTTTATTTCGCAGGATCGAGCGTGATGGGCTCGCCCTTGTGGTGGCGGCTGAGGACGTAGGCGACGACTTCCACCGTCTTTTTCTGCCCAAGGACGGGGCCCCAGGTGGGCATGCCCTTGAGCGGAACGCCGTTGGTGACCGTGGCGAAAATCTCCTTCGGCGTGCCGCCGTGGATCCAAACCTGGTCGGTCAGATCCGGGCCGACCGCCGCAGGATTCTCACTCTTGCCGCGCAGGCTGGCGAGATGGCAGGGCGTGCAAAGCGAGGTGAAGGTCTGCTTGCCGGCATCGACAAAGACCGCGTTTTGGGAGAGGTCCCAGAGCTTGTCGTCGCTGGAGACATCGATCGAACCCGATATTTTCTGGGCCTGCAGCTGCGCCAGGGCGGTGTCGATCCTGGCCCCGTCGCTGGGGAAAACATGCCAGATCTGGTTCATCGCCCAATAAAACACGAAAAAGACGATCGCACCGTACAGGGTGTAGAGCCACCAGTTGGGCAGGCGCTTGTCATACTCCTGGATGCCGTCGTAGGTGTGCGGGCGCAGTTTCTCGTCGCCGGAGGCGGGGGGTTGCGAGTGGGGGTTCATGGGGTGGCGCAATTAGTTGTCGAGAGGGAGATGGGCGAGACGGTCGATCTGGGAGCCCTTCAGGCGCGAGGCGCGCCAAGCGGCCGTGACGTAGACAAACGACGCCACCACGAGGGCGACCACGGGGAAGATGAGCTGCCAGTCTTCGTAAATGATGCGGCTGAACATGGGAGTGCGGGATTGGGAGGGGCGCGGGATCAGTTGGTGCCGGCAGCCGTGGGGGTCCACTTCTTGCCGAGGCACTGGAGATAGGAGATCAGGGCGACAATTTCCTTGTCGGGCCCGACGTCGCGGCCCTGGGCCTTGAGGTCGGCGGCAATCTGGGCCGCCTGTTCGCGGGCCAGGGTGCCGATCATCGCCGGCGACCACGAGGGAAAGGGCACGCCCAGCATCTTCTGCACGCGGATCTTGTTGGGCAGGGCGGCGAAATCGGTCGTGTTCGCATGCAGCCAGCGGAACGACGGCATGTTGGAACCCGAGGAGATGGAGCGCGGATCGTACATGTGGTCGTAGTGCCAGGCGTTGTTGTACTTGCCGCCGACGCGGGCGAGGTCCGGGCCGTTGCGCTTGGAGCCCCACTGGTAGGGATGGTCCCAGATGGATTCGCCGAGGCGGGAGTACTCACCGTAGCGCATGACGTCCGGCAGGAGCGTGCGGATCATCTGCGAGTGGCAGAGGTAACAGCCCTCGCGGACGTAGATGTCGCGGCCAGCGAGCTCGAGCGGGGTGTAGACCTCGGCCGTCCGGTCCTCGGTCTGGAGACGGCGGTCGATGGTCAGCATCGGGATGATCTGGATCAGGCCGCCGCAGGCCACGGAGAGAAAGACCAGTACGGTGAACGGCAGGGCGTTGAGGAGGAGCTTGTCGTACCAGGCGCCCCACTCCTTCCCGCGGGACTGGAAGTGCCCGATGGCCAGCAGGGCGGCCACCACGGTGGCGAAAAGCCCGAGCACGTTGACCCAGCCGGTGGTGAACATCCAGACCAGGGTGGCGAGGATGCCGAGGACGGAGAAGATGACCGGGGCGTTGAGGACCCAGCCGGTGACGCTCATGTTCTCCTCGGCGGTGTAGGGTTCGGTGTAAACCTCGATGGTGCCGTTGACCGGCTGTGCACCGGCGATGGACCTGAAGATGTTGTAGGCCATCACGAGAAAGCCTAGGAGGTAGAGCGTGCCGCCGACGACGCGCAGGAGCATGAGCGGGCGGATGGCGATCACCGTCTCGAGAAAGTTGGGATACTTCAGGATGGTGCCGCCCTCGGTGGTGGCATTGAGCATGAGGCCCTGGGTGATGCCCGAAGCCCACATGGCGCCGACATAGAGCAGGATGCCGAACGTCGCGACGTAGAAATGGAGGTTGGCAAGACCGGTCGAATGCAAGGGCTTGTTCCAGAGGCGCGGGACGAGGAAGTAGAACATGCCCGCGGCCATGAAGCCGTTCCAACCGAGGGCACCGGCATGCACGTGGGCGATGATCCAGTCGGTGTAGTGCGCGAGGGCGTTGACGGACTTGATCGACAGGAGTGGCCCCTCGAAGGTGGCCATGCCGTAGAAGGTCACGGCGGCGGCGAAAAACTTGATCACCGGGTCGGTGCGGAGCTTGTCCCAACCGCCGCGGAGGGTGAGCAGGCCGTTGAGCATGCCGCCCCAGGAGGGGGCCCAGAGCATCAGGCTGAAGAGCATCCCGAGCGACTGCAGCCAGTCGGGGAGGGCGGTGTAGTGGAGGTGGTGGGGAC
>CAISJA010000340.1 GCA_903885525.1 uncultured Opitutaceae bacterium | reverse complement strand
GTCACAGCCGGTTTTCTTGACGAAGTCCTCCGCTTCGGCCGGATCGGTCAGGCAGGCGTTGCCTTCCTCGACCTTGATGTCCTCCTCGACGCCACCGAGCATGCCCAGCTCGGCCTCGACGGAGATGCCCTTGGCGTGGGCGGCGTCGACGACGCGCTTGGTGATGGCGACGTTCTGGGCAAAGGGATCATGGGAGGCGTCGATCATCACGGAGGAGTAGAAGCCGGACTTGATGCAGTCGTAGCAGGTCTCCTCGTCGCCGTGGTCGAGGTGGACGGCGAAAATGGATTCAGGAAAGATCTCGTCGGCCGAGCGGATGATGGCCTCCAGCATCTTTTTGTCCGTGTACTTGCGGGCGCCTTTCGAAATCTGGATGATGAAGGGAGCCTGGGAGGAGAGGCAGCCCTTGAACAGGCCCATGGTCTGCTCGGCGTTGTTGATGTTGTACGCGCCGACGGCATACTTGCCGTAGGCGTGCTTGAACAGCTGTGCGGTGGTGACGATCATGGTCGGATGAGGGAGGGACAACGTAGCGTCCGGGTGGCGGCAGCGACAAGCCAATAGTGTGTATTATCCTTTGGGCGGGACCGGGGCGGCGGGTGGTGGCGGATTCTGGGCCTGGTTGCGCATGAGTTGGCGGAGCGCGGCCTGGGCGTGCTGCTCTTGCTGAACTTGGGTCAGCGCCTGCACCTGGGCGGGGGAGAGGATGGCGGAGGCCTGGGTGAGGGCGGCGTCGGTGATGGGCGCACCAGTGGCATTGAAGATCCCGCCCGGCCGGGTCGGGTTTGGCGTGGCACCGGGGGCGGTGCCGGAGGCGGCTGAAGGCCGGGCAGTGTCGGCCAAGATGGCAATGAGCTGGTCGGCCTGGTCGGCGGTGAGCGGCTGGTCGGAGTAGCTCAGCCGGGCGTCCAATTGTCCGACGGTGTTGCGCTGGGGCAGGGTTTGCTCGTAGTTTTGGTACTGGGTGAAGGCGGCATCCCCGAGCGTGGTGCGGATGGAGGCGTCCACTTCCGCCTGGGTGCTCTGGATCATTTGGTTGAGCTCGGCGCGGTTGGTGCCGCCGGTCAGGCCCTGGGAGCGGGCGGCGGCCATGACGTCGAGCAGGGCCGTTTGTTTTTCCACGAGCAGGGACTTGAATTTGTCCAATAGCTCGGGAGAAAGGTGCATCGCTTTGAAAAGCTGGCTGTAGCGGGCATCGAGGCCGGCCTTTTGCTGGATGGCGAGCAGGCGCTGTGCCTCTGGGGTGTCCATCATCTGGTTGAACCGGTTGAACATCATCCCGCCCGGCCGGCCGCCGCGAGGGTCATCGGGGCTGCCGTCGTCCCCGCGCCGCCGGGCGGCGCTCTCGGCTTCGGCAGTGGCGGCGGCGCGAGTCAGCGCCTGCTGGCGGGCCCAGAGCTGCTGGCGCAGGTCGGCCCGGTCGCGGTCGCTGGCCAGCAGGGCCGCAGTGGCGGCCAAGCGCAACTGGTGCTCCCAGTAGGCGTAACCGCCCGTGCCGAGCAGGCCCAGCAGCAGGATGACAGGGGTGAGGCGCGGGGGGAGTCGCATGGCGGTGGAGACGTGGCTTTGCTACCCCAGTTACCGCACCCCGGGCGAGCGCGAACCCCGGGGCGATCCGGCCGGGGCCGCGGCAGCCCCGCCGGTCGAGCCGCCGAAAGAGGGCAACGAGGTCGTGCGTGCGGAGGGCAAAAAGGAGGCGAGGGAGTCGGCGGCGAGCGCGTCGCGCTGCCGGGCAGGTTTCAGGGGCTGGCCTGCGCGCGCCGATGTCCGTTTCAGCGCGGGGGGAATTCGAACTCGGCCTTGTCCTTCTTGGCGGAGAGCACGAGATAGGCGGAGAACTTGTTGCCGCGCTTGGAGACGAAGCCTTCGACGAGGCCGGTCTTGCCGTCGGCCAGCAGCTGTTGGACGAGGTCGAGGCCGATGTCCTGTTCGCACAGTTTCCGCGCGAGCTTGAAGACGGGGCGGTTGTCCTGGGCGGGCTTGCGCACGTACCAGGCGTCGCCGGCCTCGACCAATTCGCCGCCGTCGTGGGCGGGGCTCGGCGCGATGGCGGTGGCTTGGGAGAGGTCGATTTTGGCGCGGGTCTTCCGCTCGATTGGCTTGCCGTCCTTGTCGAGCTTCGGGGCGCGGGGTGGGAACTCCCAGGCGATGCGGCCGTTCTCCAGCTTGAGGAAGGCGTCGAAGGGGCGGCCCTTTTTCGAGATGAAGCCCTGGATCAGACCGGTTTTCCCCTGGGCAACCAGGTCGATGGCCATCTCGGAGGTGATCGGTTTTTGGCACAGGATGCGGCCGACGCGGAAGGTCTGCTTCCAGCCGCCTTCGACGGCGGCGTCGCGTTCGCGGAGAATGAAGCTGCTGCCGTGCTCGCACAGCTCGGCCCCGGTGGTGGGGTTGGTCCAGAGGGGGACGAGGGCCGAGAGGTCGCCCTTGTCGCCGAAATCAAACTCGGTCTTCCATTTTTTGGCTGTCACCCCCTTTTTCGTCTCTTCGACCTGGGCGAGGCGGAGCACGGCGGAGAAACGGTTGCGGGTCTTGGCGGAGATGAAGCCGTCGAGGGGGCCGACCTTGCCGGTGGTGACCAGTTCGCGGACCTCGGCTTCCTCGAGGCGGCGGCCGCCGACGATCTTGTAAACCATCAGCCCGCCGTCCTGCGACTTGAAGCCGCGCAGGGTTTCGAGCATGGGCTTCCCGTCGGTCGGGGAGGGAATCTCGGTCACGCGCGCGACGGAGTCGTCCTCCTCGAAACCTTTCACGCGCTCGACGATGCCCTGCGTCTCCTTGACGATTTCGGCCATGAACTTCTCGCGGGAGTATTTGCCGTGCTCCATCTCGCGGAGGTGCCATTCCCATTCGCCGGTCATGGTGGGGCTGGTGATGTCGGTGGCCTTCACGGCGGTGAGAAACTGGATCAGTTGCTCCGCCTTGCCACTGGGGACCAGCTCGCGCTGCTGGCGGTCGAGGTACTTCTGGTAGATCAGGCCGTCGATCGTGTCGGCGCGGGTGGCGGGCGTGCCGAGGCCGCGTTCCTTCATGGCTTCGGCGAGATCCTCGTCCTCGACGAGTTTGCCGGCAGTCTCCATGGCGGAGAGGAGGGTGGCCTCGGTGTAGCGGGGCGGCGGCTTGGTCGCCTCGCCGTGCAGGTCGGCGGCCAGCGTCCGGGCCTGGTTGCGATCCGCGGCGGCGAGAGCGGGCAGGGCCTTGAAATCGGGGGCGTCGTCCTCGACGGTGCTCTTGCCATAGACTTCGAGCCAGCCGGCGGCGGTGAGGACCTTGCCCTCGGTCTTGAAGGCGTGGCCGGCCACCACGCTGGTGCGGGTGGTGATGTCGAACTCCGCCACCGGGTAGAAGGCGGCGACGAAGCGCCGGGCGATCATGTCGAACAGCTTGGCTTCGGCTTCATCGAGGTGCTTGGCCTCGTGGCTGGTCGGGATGATGGCGAAGTGGTCGGAAACCTGGGCGTTGTTGAAGATGCGTTTGGTGAACTGCACCCAGCCGCGGTCGAGGGCCTGGCGGGCGTACGGGGCCAGGCTGCCGGTGAGGTTGCCGAGAGCCTCGCGGACCACGGGCAGGTAATCCTCGGGGAGGGCCCGCGCATCGGTGCGCGGGTAGGTGATCATCTTGTGCTTTTCGTACAGGGCCTGGGCCAGTTGGAGGGTGCGCTTGGCGGAGAAACCGTAGCGGCCGTTGGCCTCGCGCTGCAGGGTCGTCAGGTCGTAGAGGCGCGGGGCGATGGAGGTGCTGGCCTTCTTCTCCTCGGTGACGCTGGCGGCGGGCCGGGCGGCGCAGGCGGCGAGGATGGCCTCGGCGGCCGTCCGGTCCCAGAGGCGGTCGATGCGGTCGTGTTCGTCGTCCGGATTTTTCCGGTAGCCGGCGCGTTGGTAAACGCCTTCGTAGTCGCCGGCCTGGAGGCCGAAACGGGCGGTGATGCGCCAGTAGTCGCGGGGCACGAAGTGACGGATTTCCAGCTCGCGGGCGTAGACGAGGG
>CAISJA010000339.1 GCA_903885525.1 uncultured Opitutaceae bacterium | reverse complement strand
CGTCGCCAACATCATCACCTACGGCACCCTCGGCGCCAAGATGGTCATCCGCGACGTCTCGCGCGTCCACAACCTCCCCTACGCCGAGGCCGACCGCCTCGCGAAGATGATCCCCGACGAGCTCAACATCACGCTCGAGGACGCGCAGAAAAAATCCACCGAGCTGCGCGACGAGGTGGCGAGGAATCCCGTGGCCAAGAAAATCTTCGACCAGGCGCTCGTCCTCGAGGGCATGGTGCGCAACACCGGCAAGCACGCCGCGGGCATCATCATCACCGACCGGCCGCTCGAGGAATTCGTCCCGCTCACCGAGCAGGAGGGCGACGTCACCGTGCAGTACGACATGAACGCGGTGTCGAAGCTCGGCCTGCTCAAGATGGACTTCCTCGGCCTCAAGACCCTCACCGTCATCGCCGATGCCGTGGACAACATCCGCCGCACCGCCGACCCGAAGTTCGACATCGAGACGATCCCGCTCGACGACGCGAAGACGTTCGCCCTGCTCAACTCCGGCCGCACCACCGGCGTGTTCCAGCTGGAATCCGGCGGCATGCAGAACCTCTGCCGCCAGATCGGCCTCTCGACCATCGACGAGATCGTCGCGCTGATCGCCCTCTACCGGCCCGGCCCGATGGACTGGATTCCCGACTACGTCCGGGGCAAGAAGGACCCGAGCACGGTCAAGTTTCCCCACCCGCTGCTGGAGGAGGTCTGCCGCGAAACCTACGGCGTGATGGTCTACCAGGAGCAGGTCATGGAGGCCGCCAAGATCATCGCCGGCTACACCCTCGGCGGTGCCGACATGCTCCGCCGCGCCATGGGCAAGAAGGACGCCGATGCCATGGCCAAGGAGCGCGCCAAGTTCGTCGAGGGCGCGAAGCGCGTGAACGCCATCGACGCCCGGACCGCCGACTCGATTTTCGACATCCTCAACAAATTCGCCGGCTACGGCTTCAACAAGTCCCACTCCGCCGCCTACGCCGTCATCAGCTACCAGACCGGCTACCTCAAGGCCAACTACCCGGTGCAGTTCATGGCCGCCGTGCTCACCGCCGAACTGGGCAACGCCGAGAAGGTCGCCCACTTTGTCGCCGAATGCGAGGCCATGGGCCTCCAGGTGCTCGGCCCCGACGTCAACGAATCGCGCGCCAACTTCACCCCCGTGGGCGAGAAGATCCGCTTCGGCCTCGCCGGCATCAAGGGCGTGGGCGAGCAGGCCGCGCAGAAGATCATCGCGGAGCGCGACGCGCACGGGCCGTTCCGCGACTTCGAGGACTTCATCTCCCGGGTGGACGCCCGCGCGCTCAACAAGCGCGTGCTCGAGCACCTCGTGAAGACCGGCGCCTTCGACTTCAGCGGCGCCCCGCGCAAGCCACTCTTCGATGGCATCGACGCCGCCCTCGCCGGTGCCGCCGCGCATGCCCGCGACCGCGCCGCCGGCCAGCACAGCTTCCTCGACCTGCTCGCCGGCGAGCCCCCCGCCCCGCCCGCCCCAACCGCCGCCGCCCGGCAGGCCGCCCACCTCACGCCCTCCGCCGCCGACTTCACCTCCGCCGAACGCCTGCAGTTCGAGAAAGAACTGCTCGGCTTCTACGTCACCGGCCACCCGCTCAACGCCTACGCCGGGCTGGCCGAAGCCCTCTGCACCCACACCGAGGAAAACATCCTCCTCGAGGGCGACCGGGTGGAGTTCCGCCTCTGCGGCATCATCAGCGGCATCACCAAGCGGCTCTCGAAAAAGGACAACCGCCCCTGGGCCTTCTGCAACCTCGCCAGCAAGCGCGGGACCCTCGCGGTGAACCTGTACGCCGATGCCTACGAGACCTACGGCCGCACCCTGGCGGAAAACCTGCCCGTCGTCGTGCTCGGCACCGTGATGAAAGGCAACGACGGTGCCCGGCTGAACGTGAAGGAACTCTACCCCCTCGATGCCCACCTCCCCGGCGCCATCCGCCAGATCACCTGGCTGCTCCGCCCGGAACACCCGGAAACACCGGCGCTGTTGCGCGAGCTCCGCACGGCCATCGACCGGACCGGCGGAGAGACGAAGGTTGAACTGGCCTTTCTGTTCGAGGACCGCGCCGCCCCCGTCGCCGAACCCTCCACCGCCCTCAAGTGGCACGTCACCGGACCGGCGTTCCAGAAGCTCCGCTCCCATCCGGCCTGCGCCGGCGCCCTCATCGGAGTCAAGCCGCCTGAGTTGAAGGAAGTCCGCCGCTGGGGCAAACGCGGCTGAAAGCCACACCATGCCCGACCCAGCCGCCCTCAATCTCGCCGCCCGCGTCCTCCGCGCCGTGCAGGCCGGCACGCCTGCCGACCAGGCGCTGCGAGCCGCGCTCGTCCGCACCCGCCACCGTTCCGCCCCCGCCGAGCGCCGCGCCGTCAGCCGCGCGGTCTTCGCCTATTTCCGCTGGTGGCGCTGGCTGGAGCCCAAGGACTCGCTCCAAAAACAGCTCGCCGCCGCCCTGGCTTGGCAGACTCGTTTCGACCGGAATCCTGCCGCCTGCAAGCCCGAGACCCTCGCCGCCCGCGCCGTCCCGGATTGGCTGAAAACCGAAATGGACCCCCTCCCCGCCGCGTGGCTGCAGCAGCTCCAGCGCGAGCCCGTCCTGTGGATTCGCCCCCAACAGGCGCTGGCCGGCAAGGTCGCCGCCGCCTTGCGGGACTGCCGGGCCGCCGCCCTGCCGGCTTCCCTCCCGGCGCTGACCGCGTATCGCTACGATGGCCCCGCCGATCTTTTCCACACCCCGGCCTTCCAGGCGGGCGAATTTGAAATCCAGGACCTCGCCTCCCAGCTCGTCGGCCAGGCCTGCGCCCCGCAGCCGGGCCAGACCTGGTGGGACGCCTGCGCCGGCGAAGGCGGCAAAAGCCTCCATCTCTCCGACCTGATGCAGAACCAGGGCCGGCTCTGGGTCAGCGACCGCTCCCTGCGCCGGCTGGCCAAGCTGAAGGAACGCGCCGCCCGCGCCCAGATGTTCAATTTCCGCTCCGCTCCCTGGGAGGGCGGAGCCGCCTTGCCCACGAAAACCAAGTTCGACGGCGTGCTGGTGGACGCCCCCTGCAGCGGCACCGGCACCTGGCAGCGCAACCCGCACGCGCGCTGGACGACGCAGCCGCTCGACGTGCAGGAACTCGCCGCCGTGCAGCTGCGCCTGCTCACCCATGCGGCCCCCGCCCTCAAGCCCGGCGGCCGGCTCGTGTACGCCGTCTGCACGCTGACGCGGTCAGAAACCACCGCCGTGGCATCCGCCTTCTCCGCCGCCCACCCCGAATTCGAACCGATGCCGGTGTTTTCTTTTGGAAGCCCGACCGGTCCGGCACCGGGGCCTTCGACCCCGGCCCCCGTTCAGCCCTCCTCCCTTCACTCGCAGCTTTTCCTCTGGCCGCAGGAAATCGATGCCAACGGCATGTTCATCGCGGCGTGGAGGCGCCGCTAGAGTGCGCCGCGGTGCTCGCTGAGACGGCACTTGCCCTTGGCCCCCGTCATGCCCGACCAACCGCCAAAAATCACCGGCGAAACCGTCCGCGCCGACTTCAACGACCCCGCCGCCGTGCTGCACTACACCCGGGCGGCCCACTTCCTCGGGCTGTGGGAATCCGAGCGCAGCTTGATCCGGCGGCACTTCCCCGACCCGTCCGCCCGCCTGCTGGAGGCCGGCTGCGGTGCCGGCCGGGTCACCGCAGGACTTTGGCACGAAGGCTACCGCCATCTCACCGGCTTCGATTTCGCCGAGGAACTCGTGGAGCAGGCCCGCAGCCTGGCCGCCGAACAGGGCCTCGCCGGCGCAAAATTCCTCCACGCCGACGCCACCCGACTGGAAACTTGTCATACAATAGATGACAAGTTCTTCGAGGGAGCCTTGTTCCTTTTCAATGGCCTGATGCAGATCCCCGGGCGGGAGAACCGCCGGGCGGCGCTGCGGGGGCTGGGCCGGCTCGTGCGCTCCGGCGGCCGCCTCCTCTTCACCACCCATGATCGCGAAATCAGCCCGGGGGAACGCCGGCATTGGGCGGAGGAGGCCGCGCGCTGGGCCCGGGGCACGCAGGACCCCCGGCTCCAGGAATTTGGCGACCGCTACTTCGAGCACGAGCACGGCCGCACCTTCATGCACCTGCCCGACCGCGCGGAAATCCTCGCCGATCTCACCGCGACAGGCTGGGCCTGGATCGAGGATGCGCTGCGCGACGAACTCGCGCGGGAAAGCCGGGCCGTCCGGGAGTTTTCCGATAACTGCCGGTTCTGGGTGGCGGTGCGGCGTGAGGCTGCGCCGGCCAACGAATCTCCGCACCCAGCCGAAGCCACGGGGGATCGGCCCGGGTAACCGCCAGCGGGCGGAGCAAGGGAATCGCCTGCCGCAGACAGGCCCTTTCCCCGGATCGAGCAGCCGGGGGAGGTTACCGCTCCCCCAGCCCTCCCACCACCGGACGTAGCCCAAAGCCGCGCCGGGGAGGCGCGGCCGAAAGAGCGGACCGGAGGACTTCGCTCAGAACCCGGTCTGGAGGCTGACTCCCGCCTGGGAGCCCCTCCGGCCGTCCTTGCGCGAGTCATCCACGTAGCCGACGGTCCAGTTCCAGCGCTTGCTGAAAGCGCCGCTGAGGCGGGCTCCGGCCTTGAGGCTGTTGCCGCCGGTGGTGTCGGTCTGGATCGTGGTCGGGGGAGCATAGGTATCGGCCAACTGCCCGGTGAAGGCCTCGTGGCCGCCGTTGCTGCTCTGATAAACCAGGGAGAGGCCCAGGCTGACCGGCATATCGCCCAGATGCAGGGACCACATGGCGTCAACCCCGCCGAGCACCGTGGTCGCCTTCGCGTCGTGCTGGTTGAAGGCGAAATTCAGGCCGGCGACATCCGCCTCGGTGTAACCCTGGATCGTTCCCTGGAAAATCCGGGCTCCGGCAAACGGAGTCAGGTGCACTCCGCCCAGATTGAATTCGGCGCCGGCCTTGAGGCTGGCCGCGCTCTGCGAGGCCGTGGTCTGGCCGCTGGTCGGCAGGCCGAGGATGGTAATGCGCTGGATCTTGTCGACGTTGGCAGCGCCATAGCTGACGGTCGCCTCCACGAAAACGGGGTTGGGCTTCCATTGGGCGAAGGCCGTCACCATCTGGCCATTGAGGTTGAACGAGGCGGCCCCGGGCTTGACCTTGACGTTCAGCAGTTCCGCGCTGGCGGCCAGGCCGAGCACGGTGGCGGAACCGACCTGGGTGTCAAAACCCGCGGTTACCACGTTGCCGGTGGAGTCGAACTGGTCGCGGTATCCGGCGGAATTCAAGCCGCCGCTGGCGTAGTTGTAGCTGACAAATCCGTCCGCCGAGTGGCGGGTGGTGCTGCCGCGAATCTGGGCGAGGCGCTGGTCCACGCTGTCGGCCACGAGATCGCCCCCCAGCGTGAGGGCGTTGCTCTGGGCCGCCGCGGTGCCGAGCACGAATTCCGGATTGATGACCTCGGTCAGAGCCTTGGCGAACAGCTGGTGCACGGCCGTGGTCGGATGAATGCCGTCCCAGAAGACGTAGCTGTTGGGATTCGCCACGCTGCCGCCGGCGGTCAGGATGTCCACCACATCGTGCGTCGTGTCCGTGAAGCCGAAGAAGGTGGCGTGCTTCATGATGGTGCTCAACAGCGCGGTGGTGTCGACCACGGTGATGCGGGCACCGGTGGCGCCGGCAACGGTGGCCAGGCTGGCCTTGATGCCGGAGCCGTAGGTGTACACCGCGCCCTGGGCGAGGGAAGCGGCCGGCGCGCCCGAACCGGTGACGAAGCGGGCGGTCTGGGAAATATCCGGCAGCGTCATCACGATGAAATTCTTCGCCCCAAGTCCCGCCAGGGTCTGCACGGAACCGGTGACCTGGGTGACGGAGGCGGAAGCGGCGGCGTTGGCCCCGGCCCCGCTGGGCGTAGCCGTGCCGCCGAGATAGTTGAGCACATCGTTGGCCCCGGCCCAGACGACAAAGAGGTCGTTGGCCCCGGGGGTGATGCCGCGGGCCTGGAACATGCTGATTTCCTGCGGCAGGGTGGCCGGGGTGGTCGGGCCCGCGTAGGCACTGGTGGCGGTCGCGCCGGCGAAGGCGAAGTTGAGGTTGGCCTTCACCGTGGGCGCGGCCGTCACACTCGCCTGCAGTCCGGCCACGAGATATTCGGCGTAGGTCGGTCCGTTGGAGAAACGGCCGTTGTAGTACGGCGGTGGAGGCTGCTGGGCCACCGCGTAGAGGTTGCCCATGTCCGTCAGCGAATCCCCGAAAAAGAAATAGCTGGAATAGGTCCGGGGAGCGGGAGCCATTTGGGCGGCGAGACGGGCAAGCAGGCCAAAGAGAATCACGCCGACAACAAGGAGTAGCCGTGGTTTCATGGTAGGGGCGGGGTTAAGCGCGGCACAGGACACACCGGCCGTCATCCCGGCGCAAGCCCGTTTGCGGCGGCGGGCGGCGGCATCCGCCTACGGCTGGCCCGGCAACCGGGCCGCGAGCCGGCTCCGGGCTTCGGGCCACTCGGCCGCAGTCAGACTGAATATCACGGTATCGCGCACGTAGCCGTCGTACCGCGTCTGATAACTGCGCAACACCCCTTCCTCCACCGCTCCCAGCCGGGCGATGGCGCGGCGCGAGGCCTCGTTGCGGCGGTCGGTCTTGAGCTGGACGCGGACCGCACCCAACCGCTCGAAGGCGTGAGTCAGCTGGAGGAGCTTGGCCTCGGTGTTGATCGCCGTGCGCTGGGCCTCCCGCGCCAGCCAGGTGGAGCCGATTTCCAGGCAACGGTGCGGCCGGCGGATGTCGAGAAACCGGGTGGAGCCGACCACCTTGCCGTCCGCGCGCCGGACCGTAGCCCAGGCCACCTCGCCCCCGTCGCTCTGCCCCTGAAGGGCATCAGCCACCCAGTGCTCGACCTCGGACGCCTGGGAGAAAGGCAGGGTCAGGGACCAGCGGAAAATTTCCGGATCACGCCCCGCCTCCCACAACGCCGCGGCATGCGCGGGAGTCAGCGGCTCCAGCCTGACCTGACGGCCTTCCAGCACCACCGGACGCGGGTCGAAAATCATGACCCCAGCGTGCCGATCACGCCGCCCGCTCCAAGCAGAAACTCCACGATCCGTCCGCGGCCGGCCGGCACCCTCCGTCGCCCTCGGGCGCGACCCGGCACCAGGCCCCTCGCTCCGGGCACTCTCCGCGTCGTCGGGCTTGCCGACCCCGCCTGCGGCCGCCAACTTCCCCGCATGCACACTTTGCTCTCCGACAAGGCCCTTCTCTGGCTGGGCGCCATCCTCTACCTTGGAGGATTCGCCGCCGGGTGCTACTCGCTGTTCCGGAGGCAGCAATCGGGCCTCAGCCGGACCCTGCTCAACACCCTGCTCGCCTTCGGCCTGGCCACGCAGACCGCCGGGCTCTACGCCCGCGGGCTCACGGTGGGCGGCTGCCCGCTGGGCAACAAATTCGAGATCGTGCAGTTCGTGGCCTGGTCGGCCATGGTGCTCTACTTCGTGGTCGGCCCCGCCTTCCAAGTCAGCCTGCTCGGGCTTTTCACCGCCGGCTATGCCGCGCTCCTCGCTTTTTTGTCGCTTCTTATCCCCCCTTGGGACCTGACCCGCGGGGTCAAGATCTTCGGCAACAATCCCTGGATCGAATTCCACGCCGCCCTCGCCGTCTTTAGCTACGGCGTCTTCGGCCTGCTCGCCCTCACCTCCCTGATGTATCTGCTCCAAAACTGGAGCCTCAAGCAGAAGCAGCTGGGCAACCTGTTCTGGTTCCTGCCCTCCATGGCCCAGCTCGACCAGATCACTTTCCGCCTGCTGCTTGCCGGGGTCGCGATCCTCTCGCTCGCCCTCTGTGTCGGCGCTTCCTGGTGGGTGCGCGACTTCGCCACGGTCGACCTGGCCAAGCTCGCCGTCACCCTGGGCGTCTGGGGCTCCTACCTGGCCGCCCTCCTGCTCCGCTGGCGCCGCCGGCTGGTCTCCACCCGCTTTGCCTGGGTCTGTGTGGGGATGTTCCTCCTCGCGATGCTCTCGCTCGGCCCGGTCAATTCGAGCCGGCACCATCAGGAGCCCACCCCCGTCTCCCGCTGACCATGGAGAACCACCCCGCCGCCCTCCTGCTCCTCGGGGTCAGCCACCACACCGCCCCGATGGCGGTGCGCGAAAAGCTGACCTTTGACGCCGCCCGCGCCGCCGCCCTCGCGGAGCGCCTGCGCGCCACCCCGGGCATCCGGGAATTCGCCCTGCTCAATACCTGCAACCGCATCGAGCTCTACAGCGTGGCGGCCAGCGCCGCGTCCGCCGACTCCGTGCGCCAGATCCTCGCCGAGGTGACCGGCTGCCCCGCCGGGCAGCTCGACGACGTGGTCGTCCCGCGTCACAATCACGACGCCATCTCCCATCTCTTCGAGGTCGCCTCGGGCCTCGATTCCCAGATCGTCGGCGAGGCCGAGATCCTCGGGCAGGTGAAGGAGGCCTACGACCGGGCCCTCCAGGCGAGATGCACCGGCCCGGTGCTCAACCGCGTTTTCCAGAAAACGTTCCAGGCGGCGAAGCACATCCGCAGCAACACCGCCATCGGCGAAGGCCAGATCAGCATCGCCACCGTGGCGGTGGATCTCGCCGGCAAAATCTTTGGCGACCTCGGCCCGGTGAAGATCCTCGTCGTGGGGGCGGGTGAAATCGGCCTGAAAACCGTGCAGGCCTTCCAGAGCCGCGGCGCCAAAGCCATCACCGTCG
>CAISJA010000338.1 GCA_903885525.1 uncultured Opitutaceae bacterium | reverse complement strand
CCGGGGTGAGGGCGGCGGGATTGCTGGCGTCGAGCAGCACGGTCTGGCCCGGCAACTCGTTCAATTTCAATCCGGTGAGGTGGGCTCCTTCGGGGAGTTCATGCAGGAGGCGCTGCCGGTAGGGCAAGGCCAGGCTGGGGGTGGCGGCGAGCACACCGGGGTCGATCTGGTACAGGTAGGGGGCGTTGGTCAGGCGGGCGGCGGCGGTCTCAGGCTGCCCCGGGGTGACGCCGATTTCGAGGGTGAGGGCGGAGGCTTCGTTGCCGTGCAGGCCGCCGCCGGTGTTCAGGCTGAGGGTGAGCACGCGTTCGGGCCGGTTGAACCCGTAGGCCTCGCGGTCGGCGGCCGAGGGGGCGTCGCTGAGGAATTTGGCGGCGGTCAGCAATTGGAGCTGCTGGAGCAGATGGCTGACGACATCAGGGTCGGCCGGCACCGGCTGAGGTGCCTGCCCGGCGTTGCTGCGCTGGATGATCTGCCAGGAGGTGGCGCCTTGGGCGGATTCCACGCGCTGCAGGTTCAAGTCGGCCTGGCCGGGTGCGGCAATCGTCAGGGCGGTGACGGAGGCGGGCTCGAAGTCGAGGAGGTGGGGGTCGCGGAGCGTAGCCTGGGCCTGGCGGAACAACTCCACCACATCGGTCCTGGCCGGGCGGGCGGCCGGGCGATCGCCGAGGGCGCGGTCGAGTTGGTCCAGGATGTCGCCGGGCAGCCGGGTGACGAAGACGGCGGGCCGGTCCTCCAGCCTGGCATTGTACTCCGGGTCGGCGCCAGTGGTGCCAGGGACCGGGGCGCCGATCAGCAGGGTCTCGCGCCGGGAATTGCCCTCGAGGGTGATGCGCAGGGCGGGGGCAGCGAGGCCCGTGCGGTCGGGTTCGGCCTCGTGGCCTTCGAGAAACCGGTTTACCTGCAAGGCATCCAGGGCGTTGATCGTGGGATCGACCCGGCTCTTGTCGGCTCGGGCGATGATGGGGGTCTCGAACGACCAGCGTTGGCCGTCGCGCCGGAGGCGGAATTTGGATCCGGTGGCGCCACGGTTCTGCTCGGAGCCCGGTCCGGCGGTCTCCACGCTGAGCGAACGCACCTCGAAGACCGGCACGGTGAAGATGTTGGGGGAGCGCAACTGGTCGAGCGCCAGGTTGAGGGTGTCGGCGACGCTGCGGCCCACCACATGGATGCGGGTGCCGTCCGGGGAGAGGAGGTAGAGCCGGTTGCCGATTTTGGTGTCGTCGCCGATCTTCAGGGCGAAGGTTTTGTCCCCGGACCTGAAGGAGAAGACCAGGGCCGGGTCGGCCAGGCCGTAGTCGGCCAGGGTCTGGCCGGTCTTGGCGAGGTCGGCGACGGCGAAGCTGGTTTCATGCTCGAGGAGCTGGAGGTCGCTGAGGATGCGGGAAATCGCCGTGGGATTGGCCGGCCATTCATAGGGCTGGGTCAGCCACCAGGTTTCGCCGCGCTTCTCCACCCGGACGGTGGGGGAGGAGCGGCCGGTGCGGGTGAACGCGTCAAGGGCGGCGACCTCCGGCGGGAGGACGCGGCGGCGCGTCTCCAGCAGCTGGCGCTCCTTTTGGGCGGGCAGCTCATGGTAGAATATATAGTAGAAGAGGACGAGGTTAAGGAAAACCAGGACGAGAGTGACTTTGGTGCGCTTGTCGGGTTGGAACACCAGCAGCTCGCTTTCGTTCGGCTCCAGCGT